>JAJZSX010000274.1 GCA_021849435.1 Actinomycetes bacterium
AACAGGCCGTCGCCCTCGCGCACGCGAGGTAGGTCGACCGCGTCGCCCGGCGATGCCAGCTCCTCGAGCGACTCGAGGTGCACCATGGGCGTAGTCGCGATGCGCGGCTCGCTCGCCACGCGCGACCACTGGGTCGCCGACACGACGAGCAGGGCGGGTTCGAAGAGCTCGACCTGGAGTGCCAGCTCGTCGGGGGCGAGGCGCCAGTTGAGCGGCGCGAGGATCAGGCCCGCCTTCGCGCACGCGAACAGCAGCGCGACGTGCTCGGGGTGGTTCTCGGTGATCGTCGCCACGCGCTCGCCCGGGGCGATGCCCCGCGCGAGCAGCGCGACCGCGAGGCGCGTCGAGCGGTCCTCGAGTTCGCGATAGGTCGTCGCTCGCCCATCGAACACGATGGCGGTGCGCTCGGGGTCCGGGGCGCCCCCCGCGCGGAGCCACCCGCCAACGAGCCGCTCGTCCTTCGCGTTCGAGGCCGTCATCGCGTGCCCGTGGAGCTCGCGCACCTCCCGGCGTGCACCGCCGTCGCCCGTCGACTCGGGATCAGTCGCCACGCTCGGCACCGATCGGCTCGGCCTCGCTCGCAGCGGCCGCGATCGCCTGGCCGCCCAGCATCCGCGCGATGATCGAGACCATCTCGTGGAAGACCTCCGGGGGTACTTCGTGCGCCTCGTTCCAGAGGATCCAGCGCATCCCGATCGCCTCGCCGACGGCGATGAGCGACCAGGCCAGCACCATCGGGTCACCCGGTGCGATCTCGCCGGCGTCCATGGCGTCGCTGAGGAACGGGATGTAGTTCTCGATGATGGTCTCGTAGTGGTTGCGCAGCGCCTGGGGCGAGACGAACTCCGCCTGGCGGATCACCCGGTAGAGGGCGGGGTGCTCGGCGGTGAAGCGGAAGAAGCCCGCGAAGCCCAGCCGCTCGGCCTCGAGCCGGGTCGTCGCGCCGCGGGCCGCCTCGGACATGGCGTGGCGCACGCGCTGGTTGAGGTCGGCGACGACCTCGTCGAAGATCTCCTGCTTGCCCGAGAAGTACAGGTAGAAGGTGCCCTGGGCGACCCCGGCGAGCTCGGTGATCTTCACGATCGAGGCGTCGTGGTACCCGACGGCCCCGAAGACCTCCTCGGCCGCCTCCAACAGCGACTGGCGGGTGCGCTGGCCCTTGCGCTTGGGCTCGCCGCGAGCCGGTCGCGCGTTGACCCTGGCCGGCGCGTCGGGCGGGCCGACGGCCCCAGCGGGTGGGCGGCGCCGCTCAGCCACGGCCGGTCCGCCGCGTCGAGGCGCTCGTGCCTGGGGTGCTCACCAGCAGAACACTACCCAAGGTTCCTGGCCCGGGGTCGGGTCGATCAGTCCAGGGCGACGCGAAGCTCGGGCTCGGTCGCCGCGCGCACCTCGTCCACGGTGACCCCCGGGGCGAGCTCGCGCAGCACCAGGCCGTCGGGCTCGACGTCGATCACGCACAGGTCGGTGATGATGCGCTGCACACACGTGCGCCCGGTGAGCGGCAGCGTGCACTCATTGACGATCTTGAAGGCACCGTCCTTGGCCGCGTGCTCCATCATGACGATCACGCGCTTGGCGCCGTGCACGAGGTCCATCGCGCCGCCCATGCCCTTGACCATCTTGCCGGGGATCATCCAGTTGGCGAGGTCGCCGCGGGCCGACACCTGCATGGCGCCGAGCACCGCGACGTCGACGTGGCCGCCGCGGATCATCGCGAAGGATGCCGCCGAGTCGAAGAACGAGGCGCCGGGCAGCACCGTGACGGTCTCCTTGCCGGCGTTGATGAGGTCGGCGTCGACCGCGTCCTCGCTCGGGTACGGCCCGACCCCGAGTATCCCGTTCTCGGCGTGCAGCACGACGTGCACGCCCGCCTCGACGTAGTTGGGCACGAGGGTCGGCAGTCCGATCCCCAGGTTGACGTACTGGCCGTCGACCAGCTCCTTGGCCACGCGCGCGGCCAACTCCTCGCGGGTCCTCATGATCGCACCGTCCTCTTCTCGATGAGCTTCTCGACGCCCGGGGCGTGCACGACGCGCTGGACGAAGATCCCCGGGGTGTGCACGCGGGCCGGGTCGAGCTCGCCCGGGTCAACCACCTCTTCGACCTCGGCGATCGTGATGCGCCCCGCCGCCGCGCAGAGCGGGTTGAAGTTCGCCGCGCTCTCGTGGTACACGAGGTTGCCGTGCACGTCGCCGTAGCGCGCGTGCACCAGTGCGAAGTCGGTCGTGATCGCGTGCTCGAGCACGTAGGCGACGCCCGCGAACTCGCGGACCTCCTTCGCGGGCGAGCCGATCGCGATGCCGCCGGACCCGTCGTAGCGCCAGGGCAGGCCGCCCTCGGCGACCTGGGTCCCCACGCCGGCCGGGGTGTAGAAGGCGGGGATGCCCGCCCCGCCCGCGCGCAGCCGCTCGGCGAGCGTGCCCTGGGGCACGAGCTCCACCTCGAGCTCGCCGCTGAGGAACTGGCGCTCGAACTCCTTGTTCTCCCCGACGTAGGAGCCGGTCGTGCGCGCGATGCGCTTGGCCCCGAGCAGTACGCCCAGGCCCGCCCCGTCGACGCCGCAGTTGTTCGAGACCGTCACCAGGTTGGTGCTGCCGAGCTCGTAGAGCGCACCGATCAGGGTGGTCGGGATGCCGCACAGCCCGAAGCCGCCGACCGCGATCGAGGCCCCGTCGGGGATGTCGGCCACCGCGGCCGCGGCCGATCTGACGAGCTTGTCCATCTTCTCCTCCTTTGACACCATCGAAAACGGAAGATCCGCCTCAGTCCACCAGCGACGCGTAGACCAGCTGCTGGATCTCGCGGCGAACCGGGTAGATCCAACTCGGCAGAAGTTGAGTGTAGAACCCGACGGTGAGCTCCTCGGACGGGTCCACCCAGAAGTAGGTCGAGGCGGCGCCACCCCAGGCGACCGTGCCCTGGGAGGTCAGGCTCTTGTTGCGCGCCTGGTCGACCACGACCGACAGCCCGAGACCGAATCCCACGCCGGTCTGGCCGACCTCGCTGAAGGAGTCGCGCGCGAAGCTGAGCAGGTCGCGCCCTTCGGGCAGGTGGTTCTGGGTCATGAGCTCGATGGTGCGACTCGACAGCAGCCGCACCCCGTCGAGCTCGCCCGCACCGAGCAGCATCGACATGAATCGCTGGTAGTCGTGCGCCGTCGAGAGCAGTCCGCCGCCGCCGGCGAGCAGGCGGGGCTTGCGCGTGGCGGCATCGGCGAGCTCGGGCACGAGCACCGCCGCGCCGTCGGCGTAGGCGTAGAGCTGAGCGAGCCGGTCGAGCTTCTCCTCGGGGCAGTACCAGTCGGTGTCGTGCATCCCGAGCGGCTCGAGGATGCGCCGCGCCACGAACGCATCGAGCGACTCGCCGCTCCAGATCTCGATCAGCCGGCCGAGGACGTCGGTGGCGACCGAGTAGTTCCACGCGCTCCCGGGTTGGAAGAGCAGGGGTGCCGAGCACCAGTCGTGCACCGCGTCAGCCAGCGCGACGTCCTCCGGGTAGGCGAGGTCGTAGCCCATCGACCGGTAGAGCTCGTCCACCGGCGTCAGGCGCTGGAAGCCGTAGGTCAGGCCGCTCGTATGGGTGAGCAGGTGGTGCACGCGCACCGGCTCGATCGCGGCGACGGTGACGGGCGCGCGGGCCGGGCCGCTCACGTACACCCGCGGCGCGCGCAGCTCGTCGATCCACCGGCCCACCGGATCGTTGAGGTCGAAGTGGCCCGCCTCGTAGAGCATCATCGCCGCGACCGCGGTGATCGGCTTGGTCATCGAGTAGAGGCGCCAGATCGTGTCGTCGGTGACCGCGAGCGAGCGCTCGCGGTCGCGGTAGCCGCCGCTGGCGACCCAGGTGAGCGAGCCCCCGCGCGCGACGGTCATCAGCCAGCCCGTGAAGTGGCCCTCGTCGACGTAGCGGCCGAGGTGCGTACGGATTCGGTCCAGGTGGGTGGCATCGAGACCGACCTCGTGGGGTTCTCGATGGATCTCGAGCTCCTTCATCACCGTCCCTCCCGACGGGTCGACTGCGCGTCGACCCAGGCACAACATACCTCATTTTATGAGACATGATTCACTTGACATTTCTAACGCGTTCTGCTTAACTCAGGTTCACGCGCGTCGTGGGGAGGCGTGATGTCTGGGAGGGATTCATGAGAAGGAACGTACGGATGACCGTGGTGCCACTCG
>JAJZSX010000275.1 GCA_021849435.1 Actinomycetes bacterium
TGATCCAATGATCAGGCAAAACCCCAGAACCGCCACCAACATATAGGCCACGTAGGCGTTCAGGCGGCCCGACTGCAGCCGCCTGACCAGGTTCGCGACGCCCAGTGCGGCACGCGCCAGTGGCTGGTACAGATACGTCTCCACGGGCTCCGTCACCCCGGCACCACGGGGCCCGTCGAGCGTGGAGTCGGCCAAGGCCCGAGCGGCGTTCGCGCGCTTGGACCCGAGGACATTGCTCAATACGTGACGCAAGGGGTTGGCGAAACCGAACGCGGTGTAGCTCGTCGGACCGGTTCGTACCGACGCGCCCGAGTGCCACGATGGTGACCGGCGCAAGTGAAAGAGGCGCCCGCGCGAAAGTACCAGGGTCATCAGCGTGACCGCAAGGGCCGCTATCACGAGGACGACCCAGAGCCACGATGGCGAAAGGATCGAAAAACCTCGAAAGACCGGCTGCAAGACCCACGGGGAGCGCAACC
Source organism: Actinomycetes bacterium (assembly GCA_021849435.1). The sequence goes on from JAJZSX010000275.1 coordinate 480, forward strand.
CCGACAGCGTCACGCTGGTCGGTATGAGCGGACTCAAACCTCGAGCGAGCACGCGCAACTCCAAGGGGCTCAGCGCCGCGATCGCCAACATGGCCAACGCCAAGGACACCGACGCCACAGCGCCGAGGACCGATGGCTCCTGAGTGGTCCGCGGACCCGAGCGTGGGCCGAGGATCGTCAAGGCCAGCACTCGAAGGAAGACGAGCGCCGCGAGGCCCGTGGTGAGCGCCACCAAGGCCGCCGCGATCCCCAGGGAGAGCCGCAGCGTCAAACTCGCCACTCGAAACTGCTGCATGAGTGACTCGAGGATGAACCACTCCGATACGAAGCCGATGGTCGGCGGCAATCCCGCCAGCGAGAGCGCGCCAACGGCGAAGGCTCCCCCGCTCCAGGGCATTCGCCGTCCGACACCCCGCAAGTCGTCGAGGTCGTCGCCCATCGCGTCGGACTCAAACGCGGAAGTTGCGATGAAGAGGGTGGACTTGGCCATCGCGTGCGTCACGACCTGCAGCGTGGCGGCCACGAGGCCGATCGCGGTGAGCGCGACCGAGTGAACGAGTCGGCCGGTGAGAGCGACGCCGTACGCGGTGATGATGAGCCCCGCGTTCTCAATACTCGAGTACGCGATCACCCGGTTCAGCCCAGATTGGACGCCAGCGAAGGCCACACCCAGGAGCGCGCTGACCCCACCGGCGACGAGCACGATCACGATGATCCACATCGCGGGCGGAGCAAGAACCTCGAGGCAACGCCACAAGCCGTACACGGCCACATTGGCGGCCAGACCAGCCATCGCTGCACGAGCGGGCGACGGTGCCGCGGGGTAGCCAACTGGCAGCCAGATTTGAAGAGGCACGACGCCGAGCTTGGCGCTGAATCCCACGAGGAGGAGTATCCAGGCTGCATCCGTCACAGGTCCGGACGCGATCGTGGCCCAGCTCGACAGCATCAGACTTCCCGAATGGCTGGAAAGAAGCACGAAGCCGACGAGGAGCGCGGCGCCACCGAGCTTGCCCACTGCCGTCGTCAACCACGCACTACGAGCCTGGTCGATGCGTCGACGAGTGACGGACGTCAGGATGAAGAATGACACGGTGAGTAGTTCCCAGGCGAACAGGAACGTGAACGCGTCCGCCGCAGCGACCACGACGCCCACCGAGAACAGCATGAGCAGATAACCCGAAGCGACACCGCGTCGCTGGTCGCGAGAGGTGCGCCGCGACCATCCGATGAAGTTGACCGAGATGACCATGCCGAGGACGAAGAGCAGTGTGAGGAACAGTCCCGATAGGTGGTCGAACAACAGTCCGCTCCGGCCGACGCCGACCACGGAGGAGAGGTCCACCGCGGCACGGCCCGGCCCCAGAGCGCGCACTCCAGCGACCGTCTCGCAGGCACTGCCCACTGCGGCCAGCAGGTAAGGGGCCATTCGCCTCCACGGTCCGCCAACCCCGATCAGGAGGTCGACGGCCGCACCCAGTGCGAAGAGCGCCAAACCTAACGCGAACAGCCCGACAGTCACCGTGTCCCCCCCAGCGGCTCGGCCAGTATCGAGACCGCGATGAGAATCCCGTAGAGCAGACCGAACGGCGTCGGCGGAGCACCGGGCACGTACACGTCGACGGGCAGCACGTGATCCACACCGCCGAGCGACGCGTAAGTGTGTCCGATCAGCCCGCCGCTTATGGCTTCGGCCCCCGCGGCGACGACGATTTTGGGGGCGGGCATCGCCTCATAGGTCGCGAGCAGCGCATCGCGCATGCCCACGGTGGCGACTCCGGTCACGAGGAGCAGGTCGGCGTGGCGCGGGCTCGCGGTGAAGAAGATGCCGAGTCGCTGCACGTCGTAGACGGGATTCGTCAGGGCTGCCACCTCCCACTCATCCGAGCCGTCGGATCCGGCGTCCACGTGGCGAATGTGAACCGAACGACGAAACATCGCTGTCGTCTGGGCTACGCGCCGTCGCAGCACCGCCAGCGACGCGTCGTCTTCGCCCACCGTGGGCACGACCAACCCCTCACGACCCGATCGCGCTGTCTGGAAGTTCGGAGAGTACGAGAACGTCTCGGGTGCGTGGTCCACACAGCGACCACAATGGACACAGCGGCCACGATCCAGCAAAGGGCCGTCCGCCTCGACGGTGATGGCACCCGTAGGACAATCCGCGATACAGAGGTCCAGCACCGCCGCGTCGGCTACGTCACCACGGACGGTCACACCACCAGCAAAGCCGTCACCGTAGCCATCGCCCAGGCGGGGGTAGCGAGACGTGACTACGCCGTGGCGCAGTCCTCGCATGATCCAGGGCATCAGTTCGCTACCCCCGCGATCGATAGGCCGAAACTGGCCTCAATGAAGGCAAAGTCGGTGAAGACGTCTCGGGGAAACGCTGACGGGAACAGCGCCAGATTGTGAAACGACGCCGAACGCGACGCTACCGTGCGAACCACACCGTTCTCCAACTCCACGACGTAGAGCAGCTCCCCCTGAGGCGCCTCGGCCCAACCGATCGCCTCGCCGTCCACGAGCGAGATCTCCCTACGCCAGGATCTCTCCTGGCCCGACGAGAAGCCCGCCAGTTGCTCGATCGCCTGGCGGATCGTGTGAAACGACGCGTCGATTTCGTGGACCCGAACGATCTGACGAGCCAGGGCATCGCCCTCACTGGGGTACTCGACCACCACCTGACCAAGAGTCGGGTACGCGTCATAGGGCCGAAGCATCCGCACGTCGTCCGTGACGCCCGAGCCACGGGCCACGGGGCCCACGGCGGCGAACCGGCGAACGGTGTCCAACGACAGCGTGCCGGTCCCGCGCAAGCGGTCGACGAACGAGGGCGTCTCCAGCAGAGCTCGCAAGTCCTGGTCTAGGGCTCTGGCCAACGAGTCGACAGCTCGCCGAAGGTCGACCCAGTCGACTCGCGGTTCGCCGGTGACACCACCCGGGATAACGACCGACCGTCCAAATCGGTTGCCGCACAGATCCGCGCGCAGGCGTTGCACGTGCTCCTTGCGCAGCGACAAGTTAGCGTACGCCACTGCTTGACCGGCTGCCTCAGCGTGACGAACCACTGAGTCCACGTGGTTGGCCACACGCTCCAACTCTGCGTGAATGACCCGAACCAACCCGGCGGGAACTGGTACGCCACCGTCCACCAGCCGCTCCACCGCGTGACTGAATGCCAGGGCGTGGGCGACCGATGCGACTCCCTCACTCCTCTCGGCGAGCAGTACGGCGTCAGCCACGCTCGCTCCCTCAAAGCGGGCGTGTACGCCACGATGCTTGAACCACACCGCCGGTCGAACCCTTTCGACGTTCTCGCCGCTCGTGGTCACCTCGTACTGGATCGACTCGAAGACTCCCGAGCGTACCGGTCCGTAGGGCACGACAAAGGAGCCATCGCGCAGCGTTTCCTCCGTCGCGCCCGAGACAAGAGCCTCCGAGAGCTCACCACCAGCACGGAACCGCAGCCGCGTCACCAGGGGTTCGCGATCCTCTTTGCCCGCAGCCACCAGACCGTACAGGTCCTCGACCTGGCGCTCGTACCAGGCGGCGGCGGGCGTGAGGGAGGTGAGTGACGGGTAGCGACCAACCTGGCGCTCCACCACCAGTTCCTCGGCCTCCAACACTCCGCGACGATCGAAGAATGCCCGTAACGAGACGGCTTCCGATCCCTCACGAGCCAGCACACCGCAGA
>JAJZSX010000276.1 GCA_021849435.1 Actinomycetes bacterium
AGTCGTTCCGGATGAAAGAAGCCCGAGCGAGGGGAGGTCAGTTTTCGTCAAACAAGAAGTAACGAACGCGCGAAGGGTGGGGACTTTTCCTGGCCACCAGCGGGTACTAGAAATTGGCCATTGACAAATGGCTAATGCGCCCAAACAAGGTAGTGGGTAATAGCTAATGGCTAATGCAGGAATAAGAACTCAACTACATGCTCGATGCACCTTCTTCGCTATCGGAAGAACTGATTAATCATTAACGGCAGGGTATTCAATCGACGTACGAACACATAATTCGATGCTTTCGTCGTTATGCATATGAAACCGGCGCCAAAGTCAACCGTGCCGCGCCGGTACCCAGGCAGTTTGAGACACCTCATCGGCATAATGGTTTAAGGCACCGATGGCGTGGCTGCCACCGTCGAGGTTCGCTGATGTCGAGTACACGAAGGAGTGAAAGACCAGAGCGAAGTACACCGTCGCACTCGAGCGCCGTGATGCGCCAGTGAATAGATCGAAGAGGCGACGCGATCAAAAGCGAAGTCAAAACATAAGCAGTCATGATCAGAGAGTGGAGAGAGTGGCAAAGAGCAATAACAACGTGATCACCTTGGTACCCGAAGACGTCGGTGCGCGCTCGTCGACGTCAATCGTCCGTCAAGCGGTGGACGCCAACAATCAACTGAACTTCGTCATGGACGAGGGGCTGCTCGAGGCGTTCTATTCCGGTCGGGTCGCGCACGCGACCAGTGGAACGATTCACCTCCGCGATGGCGACTTCACCACTCTCGACCAGCTGGTCGCGACGTTGCCGCCGTTTCGCGTTGCGCGCTCACTGACGTCTTTCGAGTCGAGCAACCTCGATCTGTTCATCGAGGGTGAGGAGTGGCTCGCGAACGTCACAGTCCGCCGGTCGCTCCTTCAAATGCAAGTCGGCTCAGCGCGCTCCCACGAGCACGCCGCCAGCGTCATCGAACGAGCCAAGGCAGCGCTGGGATTCGAAGAGCGCCGCAATGACTTCACGTTCTACGTCGTGCTCGGATTCGACCTGCCGAGCTTCCCACAGCGCTTCGACAACGTCGCGTGGGAGAAGGTCGCGGCGAACTACGGTTCCGCGACGAGGACCGCCCTGAACTGTCTTATGACGATGCCACTCGAGGTCGCGCGTCGCCGGGGACGGGTGATTCTCTTTCACGGCTCGCCCGGCACCGGAAAGACTTGGGCGATCCGCGCGCTGCTCACCGAGTGGCGCGAGTCCGCCACGCGTGCGTATCTGCGTGATCCCGAGGTGGCCCTTAACAACATGGGCTACTTCCTAGACATCATCAGTTTTTCACGATGGGGCGCGACACGTGTCGTCATCATTAAAGACGCGGATTTTATCATCCAGCTCACGCGCTCAAAGTCGAGCGGGCTTAGTCGAATCTTGAACCTCGCTGACGGAATGGTCGGCGCCGATCACGACATCATCGTGCTGCTGTCAGCGAACTCACTACCTGAGCAAATCGACGATGCGCTGCTGCGGCCGGGCCGGAACCTCGCGACGATTGGTTTCGAGAAGCTCACACCCACCGAGGCCGGTCGACGGCTCGGTCTGGACGGGGCTGCCCCGAGTGAAATGTCCCTCGCCGAGGTCTACGCACGGGTGGGTGACGTACTGCCCGTCGTGGGAGAGAGCCGGGAGGTGTCGAGTGGGACCTACCTCTAAGGCCATCGAGTTTCGTTACAGGCCGCGATGACTTCCGATGAGTGGTCAAAGGTTGGATACGGCACCTGGGAGTGATGGAGGACAAAGTGAAGGTTCGACGGTCTAAGGAACAGGTTGAAGAGGGGCTCAAGGCGTCAGTCGAATTGCGGTGGCAACTCGACGGCGACGAGATTCACCAACTACTTTTGGATCTGGCACGGGCCGAGATCTACCCGCGCACGATGTCTCGAGACATCGACGGCGGACTCGAGCGGGTGTACGTGATTGAGGTGGCGCACGCGACAAAGCCCGTGTTCTTGATGATCTCCTACTGGTACCCCGACAATCCTGGCTATGTGGTGGTGAGGGCTACCACCCTTGACGACGTGATCGCTCTTGGACGCGTTGTGCTACCCCAGGTGTGGACCGTCGAGGACCTGCTCGCTAAGTGGCCGGATCGTTCCTCAGATGACCAGCGGGGCCAGACGTGGCGAGAGGGTTACTGGTGAAACGAAGCGAATGCCCACTGGTGCCGTCGTCGAAGTGCACGATGAACATCGCGTGGGTGGTCATCTTTTCGATCTATGTGGTTCGGAAGGTGCGAGGGTGTCAACGTGAGAGCAATACTCGTCGCGAAGCGGAAATGGTGAACCTTGACCGTACGGTCCCCTGGCCCCCCGGTTTCCGTCCCCGAGGAGAGATGCTCGCCTCCCACGGCCAGCCGTCCAGTGAAAGGAGGTGAGCAAGGTGATGAACGTACTGTACGTGGCGGAGTTCGTGGCGGTCATCGTCTTCGCGACGACTATTAATCGTTTTTTAAAGTGGGCGCTTCCGGTTTCTCCGTGGGTAATCGGGTGTAGATCGAGCGGTCTCGGGCATGATTTTGGTCATGAACGACACCGAGCTCTACCGTCAGATACTGGGTCTCGCCGCACCGTGGCAGGTGAGTCGAGTCGATCTCTCCGCCGAGAACGTTCGCATCGACGTGTGGGTTGAACACCCGAGACGCACTCGCTTCACCTGCCCGCAGTGCGAACGCGAACTCCCCGTCTACGACCACGCCGATGAGCGTGAGTGGCGTCACCTCGACAGCTGTCAGTTCCTCACCTACCTGCACGCCAAGCCCCCGAGGGTCAACTGTCCCGAGCACGGCGTCGTGCAGGTCCAACTTCCCTGGGCGGAGCCCATGAGTCGCTTCACCATCCTCTTCGAACGACTGGCCGTTGATGTATTGAAAGAGTGCGACGTCACCGGTGCCGGCCGCCTGCTGCGCACCAGCTGGGACGAGACCTGGCATTTGATGCAACGCGCCGTCGCCCGAGGACTCAAGCTCAAAGAGCCGATGGCACCGGTGCACCTGGGCGTCGATGAGAAGTCCGCCGGGCGGGGTCAGAACTACGTCACCATCGTGAGTGACCTCGAGCGTGGCTGCGTCGAGTACATCGCCGACGAACGCCGACAAGCCAGTCTGGACGGCTACTTTGAGCGCTTCAGCGCCGAGCAGCTGGGTCGCATCGAGGCGGTCGCTATGGACATGTGGGAACCCTTCGCCAACTCGGTGCGGGCCCATCTGGATAACGCCGACGACAAGATCGTCTTTGATCGCTTTCACGTCATGGGGTACTTGAACAAGGCCGTGGACAGCGTGCGCAAACAGGAGAACCGGACCCTCGTCGCCCAGGGTGACAAAACCCTGTCGGGATCGAAGTATCTCTGGCTCTACGGCGCCGAGAACCTGCCGTCCAAACACGAGAGTCGCTTCGCCACGTTGCGCGATAGCGACCTGAAGACGGGTAGGGCCTGGGCGATCAAGGAGAGTCTGCGCCACTTCTGGGAGTACGTGCAGCGTGGCTGGGCACTGCGGCACTGGAACAAGTGGTACTTCTGGGCCACGCACTCACGACTTGCTCCGATCATCGACGCGGCTCGAACACTCAAGCGACACGAGTCCGGCCTGCTCAGTTACTTCGCCCACCCGATCACCAACGCCGGAGCGGAGGGACTCAATTCACGGGTGCAAGCGATCCGAGTGTCCGCTCGTGGATACCGCAACCGAGAGCACTTCAAAACCGCCATCTACTTCCACCTTGGCGGATTGGCCCTTTATCCCCAAACCCACTGAATTCCCGGAAGCGCCGAAATTTACTTGGCGGCCACACGACGTCTCAACGTTCAGCCAGATGAGTGCGTATTCGTTGGAGATGATGGAAGTAACGAGTTATATGGGGCGCACGAACTGGGGATGGCTGCCACGATGCGGAACCCGTCAGGTCGAATGAGACACTCGGTCGTTCTAGATGTTAGCGAGCACCTCCTTGATCGGCGGATTGATCCACACGGCTTCGGGAATGGTTGGTGCCTGCGGTGCGATGCGTCGGAAGCGAATCGGATTCAGCTCGAACGCGGCGTTCAACGTGGTTTGGCGTTGCTCGCGGATCTCGGTGTGGGTGCCGTAGTGCACTGAGGCTGGGGTGTGCAGGCCAATGCC
>JAJZSX010000277.1 GCA_021849435.1 Actinomycetes bacterium
GACCGCGGTCGCGGCCAGCGCTAGGGCCACCAACGCGAGCACCAGCACCTGCTGGTGCCATTCGCGTCGGAACATCCGCCACGTCCAGCGCCGCACCACCCGCCGTCCGGTGTCACTCATGGGCGAACGGCTGACGTCTCGAGCAGCCGGCCATCGAGCAGGTGCACGGTGCGGTCGGCCAACGCGGCCAGGTGAGCGTCGTGGGTCACCACGACCGCCGCCACGCCCCCGTGACAGGCGGACCGGATCAGCTGCATGACCGCTTCGGCGTTGGCCGAGTCGAGCGCCCCCGAAGGCTCGTCAGCGAGCAGGAGGTGACGCTCGCCGACGATCGCGCGCGCGATGGCCACCCGTTGGCGCTCGCCACCCGAGAGCTCGTCAGGGAATCGGCCGACCTTGTCGTCGAGGCCCACCGCCGCCAGGGCGTCGTGGGCCGCAACTCGGGCCAGGCGCGTCCGGCACCCGTCCAGTTCGAGGGGCAGCGTGACGTTCTCCAGCGCGCTTAGGCCGGGCAGCAGGTTGAAGTCCTGGAAGACGAAGCCAATCGTTACGCGCCGTAGTCGCGCCAACTCAGTGCGGTCCATCGCCGAAACCAACACGCCGTCGATGCGTATGTCACCGGCACTGGGCAGTTCGAGGGTCCCCGCGATGCTGAGCAGTGTCGACTTGCCCGAGCCACTTGGCCCCATCACCGCGACCATCTCGCCGCGTGCGACCGCCAGGGACACGTCCGAGAGTGCGCACACCTCGGTGTCGCCGTGACCATAGCGCCGGGTGATCCCGACGAGCTCGAGAATGGGTGCGGGATCGTCCATGCACGCGACGCTACCGATGCGCGCGAACCGCGGCTATCAGTAGAAACCCGCACCTGACCCGACCCCGAGTGGGTGGATCTACGGGATGACCCGGACACCAATACGCGGTGGTGACCGCTCTCGACCATCGCGCTGCGACACGCAAGTGACCGGCGCCGATGCACCGCGTCCGTACCGGGGACTGGCGACTCAGGGGTTTGTCGACGGCGATACCGAGTGTTACCCTCCGCATTGATGCGGGGTCGCGACCATGATCCGGGTGCCGTCCTGGGAGACCGGCTTCAACGCGTAACCAGCATCGAAAGGGCGCTGGCCCACGGCTTAGCCGAGTTGTCGCATCGCCCGTCTCTCGGTAGCGCGCTGCGAGACGAACTCACGACGATGCGGAGCGACTGTGACGCGCGGGTGCTCACCCTCGGCGCCTCGCCGCACGCGCTCGCCGCCGACCGACCCGCGTCGTCGCCGATGACGCGCCTGTTGGCCGACGCGCGAACGGTCGAGTCCACGTCCGAAGCGCTCGGTCTCGTCGCGGCGGCGTTGGGCCTCGCGGCGAGTGAGTACGCGGTGCTCACCCAACTCGCTTTCCGACTCTTTGACCCCGCGCTGCGCGAACTGGCGCCGAGCCACCTGTCGGCGCACCTGCGGGCCTCCCGCCGCCTGCACGCGCTGCTGGCCGGCGTCGTCGTGCACGAACTCGATGAGCGCGAGCTCGACTGTCGCTGCATCTGCCCGATGTGCGGCCTCGGCGCCTGCGGCTGCACCCTGGCGGGGCGGGCGACCATCGACGAAGCGTGGCCGTTGACCGAAGTCGACCTCGGGGCCGACCCGGGACTCGACCTCACGACGCCACGGCGCGGCAGTCCCCTGGCGAGCGCCGGTGCGCTCGGTGGCGAGCGGCTCATCGCGATTGATGGCGAGCCGATCGCCGCGGCGGGCATCGAAGCCGTGATCGAGATCCAAACGGCGATCCGGCGACACGCGATCGGCGAGCACTTCCTCGTCACGGTCGCGCGCGCTGATGGCACGACCCGCGAGCTCAGCGTCGAGCACGTCAGCGACTATTGAGCTCGAGCCGATCCCCAGCGCGATCCTCGGCGCCGCGATGACCTATCGGCCCGTGCAAAGCGTTGTCGCGATCCCCTTCCCCGAGGCTCGCGTGCTGACGACGCGGTGGCGCCGGCCCCGCGCACTCGACGCGCATGTCACCATTGCCGCGCCGTTCCTCGATCCCGCGCGCATCGACGACCGCGTCGTCGAGGTCCTCGCCGAGTGCCTGGTCACCTCGGCGGTCTTCGACGTGACGTTCGGGTCAGTCGAGTGGTTCGCCCAGCGGGTGGTCTACGTCGCGCCCGAGGACCCGACACCCTTCGAACACCTCGCCGCCGCGCTCGCTAGCGCCTTCCCCGCCGTGCTCGCCGCGCGAGCCGGCGCACGCTACGTCGCCCACCTCACCGTCGCCAAGAACCGACCGTTGGCCGAGCTGCACGAGGCCGCGGCGGCCTGCGCGTCACGCCTGCCGCTTCGCGCTCGCGCTCGCGAGGTCGTCCTCTACCTCTACGACCCGCTCTCAAACGAGTGGCGAGAGCGAGCACGCGTACCGCTCACCCCCCTCGGCTAATCCCACGACGTCGCCGATCGCCGGGCGCGATGCACCGCCCAGACCGATCGGTCAAGGTAGCGGCCGTGGTGCGTCACTGGTCGCGGACGTGAGCGCTCGCTGGCAGGTCCTTGTCTTCCACGTCGCCAGTGCGGCGAGCCCGGTCGCGAGGATCGCGGGCCACGCCCAGGCGTTAGCCCTGGCGACTAGCACCATCGCGATCACGGCGAGCTCGACGGCGATCACGACGACCATCGCGAGCGCGTACGGGCCGTACTCGCGCGCGGCCGCGCCGATTAGGTCGCTATCAGTGCCACGACGTGACCAGAAGACACCCAGGACTTCGCGCTTCTCGCGAAAGGTGCATTGTCGGTAGGCGGCCAGTCCCACGTCGCTCATCGTACCGACACGGTCCGATGCCCGGCGCAAACGGCGCCACGCCCGAGGTCGGCGGCGCCAGCACGCTGCCGATGTTTAATGAAAGGGGGTCTCCAACTGACAGCCACCGTAGGCGACTGACCAGGGCCAATGTGCGGGAGAACCATAAGCAGTGGCCGTGAACTGGAGACCCCCTTTTAATGAATGTTGGCCGACGATTGTGTCGGGTTTGACATCGCGCCGCGTGGTTGGCGCCATGGACGCAAGGGCGAATGACCGGGTCAGTGGGTCGACGGTTGACGAGCGCGGTACCCGAGTCGTCCTGCCAGCATTCTCGAGCGGCGACGGCGCGCTACCGGCACCCGAGTCGCCGCACCGGCGCTTCACGGTTCGCGCGTCGGCGCTCGTCGCCCTCGCGCTCAGCGTCGCCTACCTGACGTGGCGCGTGGGCTTCACCATGGGCACGCTGTGGCTCGCGATCCCGCTGTGGCTGCTCGAGGTCCACGCGGTCCTCGGCCTCGGCCTCTTCACCTTCTCCCTCTGGGACCTCGACGCGTCGGCCATCCCCGCGCCGGTCGAGTCGAGCGACCGACGCGTCGCCGTGCTCATCCCGACCTACAACGAGCCGGCCGAAGTGCTGCTGCCGACCATCGCCGCGGCGGCCGCGCTGCGGCCGGCCCACGAAACGTGGGTCCTCGACGACGGCGAGCGGCCGTGGGTGGCCGCGCTCGCCGAGACCCTCGGGGCCCACTACCTCGCGCGCGAGGACCACTCCCACGCGAAGGCCGGCAACCTCAACCACGCGATCGAGCACCTCGACGCCGAGTTCGTCGCGGTCTTGGACGCCGACCACGTAGCGAGCCCCGAGTTCCTGACCCACACCCTGGGCTACTTCGACGACCCGTCGATCGCCATCGTCCAGACGCCCCAGGACTTCTACAACGTGGACTCCTTCGAGCACGGCCCGAACCGCTCCTGGTTCTGGCGCCACCGTCGGGCCACCGCGTTCAACGAGCAGCGACTCTTCTACCGGGCCATCCAGCCGGGCAAGAACCGCTGGGGGGCGGTCTTCTGGTGCGGCACCAGCGCGGTGGTGCGCACGAGCGCGCTGCGCGCAGTCGGCGGCGTGGCGACCGAGACCCTCACCGAGGACATCCACACCTCGATCCGCCTGCACCGGCGCGGATGGCGCACCGTGTACCACAATGAGGTCCTGGCGCGCGGCCTCGCCGCGCGTGACGCCGAGCAGTACCAGACCCAGCGCCTGCGCTGGGTCACGGGGGCGATGCAGCTGCTGCACCTCGAGCACCCGATCACCGGCCGTGGCCTGACCGTCGGCCAACGGGTGGCCTACGCGGCGACC
>JAJZSX010000278.1 GCA_021849435.1 Actinomycetes bacterium
GACGAGGGCGCTGAGGTGGGTCGTGACCACCTCGAGGAGCGCGTCGACGACGTCCTCGCCGAGCGCGGGGTCGACGCGAAGCGCCGCCGGGTCCACCGTCGCGACGCGCGCGTCGAGGTAGGCGAGCGAGGACGGGCGGCCGCGACGTATCGACACGGCCATCGTGGCCGGCGACGAGTCGGGCAGCACGCCCGCGACGGTGACGCACGCCACCGCGAGGGTGAAGACGCGATACGCGTAGTTCTGGACGAACAGCGACGCGGCGACGACCGGGTCATTCGTGCCGAGCCGGCGTCCGGTGTCGCGCGTCGTCTCGGCGAGCCAGTGCGGGCTCGCGAGCAGGTCGCCACAGCCGACCCACGCGTCATCGCGCACCGGTTCGCCGGTCGCCACGGTCGGGCGGGGCCCGACCTCAGCGCGCAGGTAGGACAGCGACGCGCCGACGAGTGCGACGGCGGCCTCGAGACTCGCCGCGGCGTCGCTTCCGCCTCGCCAGGTCAGGCTCACGGGTAACCACCGTCGCCCTCGAGGGGGACCCGCAGCCACGACAACAGCGCGCGCAGCTCGTGGTAGGCGGCGAGACGCGCCTCGGCGGTCCCGTTCGCCTCGGCGAGCTCGACGGGCGCCCAGAGGCGCTCGACCATCGTCGGGCCGAGCTCGAGCAGGCCCGCGCTGCCGGTGGTCGCGTAGCGGGCGAGCACGTAGTGCGCGAGCGCCCCGACCGACAGTCCGGTCGCCTGGCCGAGCCCCCGCAGGGTCACGAGCGGGTCGAGGTTGGCGTAGAGCGCGACGTCGGACTTGAAGTTAGCGTCGGGGTCGTCACCGGCCCACGGTCCGCGGTAGCGCTCGAGGGTGACGACCTCGTTGTCGGGCTCGCGCGCGGCTCTATCCATCGGGTCGAGCGTACCGGCCGGGCGACGGCGACTGGTACCATGGCCCATCGCGCGCCTCGGACCCCGGATCGTCATCGCCGGCACGCACTCCGGCGTCGGCAAGACCACCGTCGCCACGGGTGTGATGGCCGCCCTCGTCGCCTCGGGGCTGCGCGTCGCCTCGGCCAAGGTCGGCCCCGACTTCATCGATCCGAGCTACCACGCCGTCGCGACCGGGCGGCCCGGCCGCTCGCTGGATCTCTTCCTCTCGGGCGAGGACGTGGTGCGCCGGCAGGCGGCACGCGCGTCGCGCGGCGCGGACGTGCTCGTCGTCGAGGGCGTCATGGGACTCTTCGACGGTGCGGGCGAGACCGGTGTCGACGGCTCGACCGCGGCGGTAAGCCGGCTGCTCGACGCGCCGGTGGTGCTCGTCGTGGACGCCTCGGCGATGAGCGGCTCGGTTGCGGCGCTCGTGCACGGCTTTACGCGTTTCGACCCTTTGGTCAACGTCGCGGGCGTCATCCTCAACCGGGTCGGGAGCGAGGGGCACGCCACGCTGCTGCGCGAGGCGCTCGCGCCGCTCGGCGTGCCCGTGCTCGGGGTGCTCGGGTACGACGACGCCCTCACGTGGCGCGAGCGCCACCTCGGGCTCGTGCCCGTGGTCGAGACCCCCGAAACGACGCGCGCCTCGGTCGCGCGCCTCGGCGCGGTCATCGGCCGCGACGTCGACCTCGTGGCACTCGTCGCCATCGCCACCAGCGCACCCACTCGTGACGTCGAGGACGTCCCCCACGCGACGTTCGTCGGTCACACCCGCGTCGCGCTCTGCGTGGGCAAGGCGTTCAGCTTCGTGTACCCCGAGAACTTGGTGCTGCTCGCCGAGGCCGGCGCCGAGCTCGTGGAGGTCGACCCCCTGGTCGACGAGGCGCTACCGGCCGACTGCACCGCGCTCTACGCCGGTGGGGGATTCCCCGAGGTCTACGCGGGCGCGTTGGGTGAGAACGAGCCACTCCTGCGCGACGTGCGCGCGCGCGTGGACGAAGGTCTTGTCACCTGGGCCGAGTGCGGGGGCTACCTGTGGCTCTGTGAGTCACTCGACGAGACGCCGATGGCGGGCGTGCTGGCGGGGACCCACGCGACGATGACCGAGCGACTGACCCTCGGCTACCGACGCGCGACCACGAGGGGGCCGGGGATCTTCGGCCCAGCGGGCACGGTCCTGCGGGGGCATGAGTTCCACCGCTCGACCGTGACACCGGCGGGCGAGGGGATGGACCTCGCCGGTCGCTTCGGCACCGCACCAGGCGGGGTGAACACGTCGACGCTCTTTGCGAGCTACCTCCATCAGCACCTCGCCGCGACGCCGGAACTGGCGCAACGTTTCGTCGCCACGGCCATCGCGCACGGTGGGCACGAGTCACGGCGTGGGTAGCGAGGAATCGCGAGTCGACGACGCCCGGTCCACGAGGGACCGGGCGTCGGTCAGTCCTGTGTGCCTGACTAGCGGAAGTCAGCCATCAGGTCTTCCAAGACCGCGCTACCGGGGCAGAGCGCCTCGAAGGGGAGCTTGTTGAGACCCTCGACGGGCGTGTGGTTGACCTCGTGCATGCTCGGCGCGCTTTCGTCGAGGTACAGCAGTCCGGTGACGACCTCGCCGAGGCGCTGGTGGTCGCGGATGTACTCCTCAACGGAGATCCGGTTCGTCGGGTCGTAGCCCTCGGGCACCGAGCGGAACGTGATGACGCTGCCGTCGTGCATCGTGACCGAGCGCGTGTCGTGTCCGCCGATCGCGACGGCGATCTCCTCGCGTTCGGGCACGAAGTCGGTGAGGACCTCCTTCACCTCGTGCTCACGCATGAAGCGGTAGCTCTTGGTTGAGCCCTCGTGGTCGTTGAAGGTCACGCACGGGCTGATCACGTCGATCAGCGCGAGGCCGTTGTGGGCGACCGCCGCCTTCAGGATCGGGATCAGTTGCTCCTTGTCGCCCGAGAAGCTGCGCGCGAGGAACGTCGCGCCCATCGCGAGCCCGAGCATGATCGGGTCGATCGGCGCCACGACGTTCGCGTCACCCTTCTTCGGGCGCGTGCCGATGTCGGCCGAAGCCGACAGCTGGCCCTTGGTGAGCCCGTAGACGCCGTTGTTCTCTATGACGTAGACCATGTTCACGTTGCGGCGGATCGCGTGGGCGAGGTGACCGATGCCGATCGAGAGCGAGTCGCCGTCACCCGAGACGCCGATGTAGGTCAGCTCGCGGTTCGCCGCGGCCGCGCCGGTGGCGATGGTCGCCATGCGCCCGTGGGCCGAGTTGAAGCCGTGGGCGCCGCGAACGAAGTAGGTCGGGGTCTTGCTCGAGCAGCCGATGCCGCTCAGCTTGGCGATCATGTGCGGTGGCGTCGACAGTTCCCAGAAGGTGTGGGTGATCGCGGCGGTGATCGAGTCGTGGCCGCAGCCAGCGCAGAGCGTGGACATCGCGCCCTCGTAGTCGCGGATCGTCAGGCCCAGCTCGTTCTTCGCGAGCGGGGCGAGCGGGATCAGTGGTTTGGTGATCGATGGCACGTCAGTCCTCCAACTGTTCGATGATGCCGTGTCCGACGACGCCGTCGACGACCTGGGCCGCGCTGAGCGGGAAGCCGCCGTAGGCGAGGATCGAGTGCATCGACTCGATTGGTACGCCGGTTTCGACGCTGATGAGTGAGCGCAGCTGGCCGTCGCGGTTCTGTTCGACGACGAAGCAGTACTCGTGGCCTTCGACGAAGGCCCGCACGTCGGCGACGAACGGGAACCCTCGCACGCGCATGAAGTCCGCGGGCAGCCCGCGTTCGGCGAGCTCGTCGATGGCCTCGCGCACGGCGAGGTCGCAGCTGCCGAGCGTGATGATGCCGATCGAGGCCTTGGGCTTCGTGATGACGATCGGGGCGGGCACGTGGGTGGCCGCCGCGGCGTGCTTGAGCTTCAGACGGTCCACGACCTCCTGGTATTCCGCGGGGTCCTCGGTGTAGCGGCCGAACATGTCGTGGCCGGATCCTCGGATGAAGTAGGCGCCCTTGGAGTCCGAACCCGGTACGGTGCGCGCGGCCACGTGCTCGGCGTTTGCGTTGGCGTAGCGGAAGAACTCCTTCATGCCCGCCAGGTCCTCGTCGTTGAGGACGCGACCGCGGTCGGGGACGAACGAGTCGTCCCAGGTGAGCTTGGGCACGACCCAGTCGTTCATGCCGATGTCGAGGTCGGTCAGCATGAAGACCGGCGTCTGGAAACGTTCGGCGAGGTCA
>JAJZSX010000279.1 GCA_021849435.1 Actinomycetes bacterium
CGGGCGTGGTGGCGCTCGATCGCCGCCTCCCCGCCGGCGTTACGCGCCTCGGCCTTGCGGGCGGCGAGGGCGGCTACAGAGTCGGCCATCGAGTGTTCCATGGGCACAGGCTACAAGTCGCGCCCTCGACGCATCGGCGCCGAGGGCGGCGCGGCTACTCCGAGGTCGCCGCCACCTCGGGTGCGGCGGGACGCTCTTGGACGAGCTCGATCAGCGTGCCGCCCATCGTCTTGGGGTGGATGAAGGCGACAGTGGTGTTGCGCGATCCCGGACGAGGCGCCTGGTCGATCACGCGCCCCCCGGCGGCCTTAACGGCTTCGAGGGCCGCCGCGCAGTCCGCTACGCGATAGCCCACGTGGTGCAGGCCCTCGCCGCGCTTCTCCAGGAACGTAGCGACGGGCGACGCGGCGTTCGTCGGCGTCAGGAGCTGGACGAAGGAGTCGGCCACGGCGATGAGGGCTTCCTCGACCCCGTCGGAGGCCACCACCTCGCGGTGCACGACGCGCGCGCCGAGCACGTCCTCGTACCAGGCGACCGTGCTCGCCAGGTCGCGCACGGCGATCGCGACGTGGTCGATCTCGATGAGCAGGTTCTCCATCAGCCCTCGCGGTCGTGACGGCGAAAGATCGTCAGGCGCTCCTCGCCCACTCGCGCGCGCGTCTCGGGGTCCGAGATGCCCAGCCCCTCGCGCTCGGCCACGCAGAGGATGCCGATCTTGCCCTCGTGGCGGTTGTGGTGCATCTCGTAGGTCGCCTCACCGGTCTGCTCGAGGGGAAAGACCGCCGACAGCGGCGGCACGACCTTGCCGTCGATCAGCGTCTGGTTCGCGGCCCACGCCTCGCGGTAGTTCGCAAAGTGGGTGCCCTTGATCGTCTTGAGCTTCATCCAGAGGTGACGGTTGTCGTACTCGATCATGTAGCCGCTCGTGGCCGCGCAGGTCACGATCGTGCCGGCTCGCTTGGCGACAAAAACGCTCGCGCCCATCGTCGAGCGACCCGGGTGCTCAAAGACGATGTCGGGGTCTTCGCCCACCAGCGCGCGAATGTCCTTTCCGAGTCGGCGCCACTCGGACTCGTCCTGGGTGTGCTCGTCCTTCCAGAAGCGGTAGTCCCTCTCGCGCCGGTCGATCACGTACTCGCATCCCAGCTCGCGCAGCGTCGCCACCTTCGACGCGCTCGAGACGACGCCGATCGGGATGCCCCCGGAGTTGAGCACGTGCTGGACCGCGAAGGAGCCAATGCCCCCGGACGCCCCCCAGATGAGGACCTTGTCGCCCTGGGTGACCGGCGCGCCATTACGCGAGACCAGCATGCGATACGAGGTCGAGTTGGTCAGAGCGTTGACCGCCGCCTCCTCCCAAGCCAGGTGCTTGGGCTTGGGCATCAACTGGTTGGCCTTGACCAACGTGATGTCGGCGAGTCCGCCGAAGTTGGTCTCGAATCCCCAGATGCGCTGATTAGCCGCGAGCATCGAGTCGTCGTGCCCGCTGGGGTCCTGGTCGTCGACGTGGTTGCAGTGGATGGTGACCTCGTCGCCGACCTTCCAGTTGCGAACCGCCGAGCCGGCGCGCACGACCACCCCGGCGGCGTCGGAACCCAGCACGTGGTAGTCGCGGGCGTGGCGCGCGCCCCAGTAGGACTCGCGGCCCAGGCGATCCAGGAAGCCAAACGTCGACAGGGGCTCGAAGATGCTCGTCCAAACGGTGTTGAAGTTGATTGAGGAGGCCATCACCGCGACGAAGACCTCGTCGGGCGCC
The DNA here is from genome assembly GCA_021849435.1 of Actinomycetes bacterium. The sequence continues at coordinate 1,757 of JAJZSX010000279.1, forward strand.
ATCTCGGGCAGCTCGAACTCCTCAAGGTGCAGGCTGGCCCGCGGGTCCTTGTCGTGCGAGGCGACGCCGTCGAACATGTGCTGGTCCTCGCGGCGTACGACGATGCCGCGGGACGTGGCGGGCAGGGGAGCCGCAGCGAGGACGTCGGGCGACGCACCGGCGCGAACGGCGTCGAGGAGCTCACTCATTGTCGAGACACTACCGGCCGCCCATCGAGATCGCCCGCGCGAACCCGACGATGTGACGGCGCCCGTGGCGGGTCTAACGTGGCATCGTCACACGAACAGTGAGGAGTTCCCATGTCGCGCAGCGTCATCGTCGCTGGAAAGCGCACCCCGATCGGCAAGCTGGCCGGTGCCTTCGCCAGCCTGAGCGCCCAGGACCTGGGAGGACTGGCGATCAAGGCCGTCCTCGAAGAGACCGGTGTCGATCCGGCGACCATCGACGCAGTGCTGATGGGCCAGGTCATCCAGGCCGGCCAGGGCCAGATCACCGCCCGCCAGGCCGCCGAGCGCGGTGGCATCCCGCTCTCGGTGCACGCCACCACGATCAACAAGGTCTGCCTGTCGGGTCTGCAGACCCTCCACCTGGCCGACCTCATGATCCGCGCCGGCGAGGCCGACATCGTGATCGCCGGCGGCATGGAGTCAATGACGAACGCCCCCTACCTACTGCCCGGCGCGCGCGCGGGCTATCGCATCGGCGACGCGAGCCTCGTTGACTCGATGATGTTCGACGGACTGACCTGCGCCTTCGACCACTGCGCGATGGGACTGGCTACCGAGCGCTACAACAAGGGCGCCGTCAGTCGCGAGCGACAGGACGAGTTCTCCGCACGCTCGCACCAGCTCGCCGCCGCCGCGATCGCCGCGGGCAAGCTCGCCGAGGAGATCACACCGGTCAGTGTCGCCCAGCGCAAGGGCGACCCGCGCTTTGTCGAGGTCGACGAGGGCGTGCGCGCCGAGACGACGGCGGCCTCCCTGGCCGGGCTGCGTCCGGCCTTCGACAAGGACGGCACGATCACCGCGGGCAACGCTTCACAGATCTCCGATGGCGCCGCGGCCCTAGTGATGATGTCCGCGGAGCGCGCCGCCGCCCTCGGGCTGACTCCGCTGGGTGAGATCATCAGCTACGGCGAGGTCGCCGGGCCGGACACGTCACTGCTCAACCAGCCCTCGCGCGCCATCGCCAAGGCCTCGGCCAGGGTCGGCCTCGACCCCGCGGGCTACGACCTCTATGAGATAAATGAGGCCTTCGCGGCGGTCGGGCTCGCCTCGGCCGACGACCTCGGACTCGACGAGTCCAAGATCAACGTCAACGGCGGGGCGATCGCCTTGGGGCACCCCGTCGGCATGTCAGGCTCGCGTCTCGCGCTGACAGCTCTTTATGAGCTGCGCCGCCGCGGCGGTGGCACCGCGGCCGTCGCGCTGTGCGGCGGGGGCGGCCAGGGTGACGCCGCGATCCTGCGCACGCTCTAGACGGGCCGATAGGCAGCGACGGCGTCGTAGCGCAGCAGGCCCACCGGCTGCTCGTCCGCGAGGGCCAGCACGACGGTCGCGGCCTTGGGCAGGTGCCCCGGCGTCAGCGGCGACGGCACCGACCGTGCGAGCGAGTCCACGAGGTCGCGCAGCGTCGGGTTGTGACCGACCACCATTAGAGACGACGTGACGGGATCGATGGCCGCCAGGTCGATCAGGACGTCCTCGGCCGTCACGTCGCGCCGGCCGTTGTAGATGAGGTCGCTGTACTCGACGCGTGCGACGAAGTCCGTGCCCTCGAAGGCGCGCTCGAAGGTCTCGCGGGTGCGCGCGGCACCACTGACCAAGGCGACGACGGGCCCGAAGCGGCCCAACTCCTCGGGATTCGAGGCGAGCGCGCGCAACGCCTCGCACTGGCGCCGGCCCCGGTCACTCAAGCGCCGGTCGTAGTCGTTGCCGGAACCGGCGCGATCCTCGGCCTCGGCGTGGCGGACGATCGTGAGATAGCGCACGCCTGAAGTCTCGCACCGCGACCCCCGGTGCGCCAGCGTCGATTACGGTTCGAGCGTGCCCGCGCCGATCACCGACCTCCAGGCCATCATCCTCGGACTGCTCCAGGGCGTCTCGGAGCTCTTCCCTGTGTCGAGTCTCGGCCACAGCGTGATCGCCCCGGCGCTCTTCGGCTGGCACCACCTGGTGAGCGCCCAGGCGGCCAAGCACTCCTTCTTCCTCGCCTTCCTCGTTGGTCTGCACGTGGGCACCGCGGCCGGCCTCTTCGTCTACTACCGCCGCACGTGGGTAGCCTTCGCGCGCGCCCTCATCGAGCGCCTGCGCGGCGTCGGCCAACGCGGCGTGTCGTCGCTGTGGCGACTCGACGACGACACAGGGAAGAGCT
>JAJZSX010000280.1 GCA_021849435.1 Actinomycetes bacterium
TTCCGATCTAATCGGCGACTGAGCCCGCCGCGAGCCTCTCGACGTAACTTTACATAACGTACATTATCGGCGTTAGCTTGGGAGAGTCCTGGTATGCTTTTTTTCATGCGTCGGCTGCTCGGATCCGTGGTCCTGATCGCAGCCCTACTGGGCTTTGCGGTCACCCCGGTCGCCGCTGACCCGCCGTCGGCACGCGTGGTGCTGTCCTTTGACTTCAGTGACAACTCCAGTCCGCCCGCCGTCTCCAATGGCGTCTTTCACATCACCGCCGACGTGCTGCCCGAAGGCACGCGCGGCGTCGTGCGCATGATCGCCATCGCACCCGCTGGCGCGGGCGTGTCGAACTTGGTCTGTCGTTTTCAGAACGTTGTGAAGAGCCGCGTTGACTGCGGCTTCAACTTCACCGTCTCGGGTACCTGGTCGATCCGCGCGCAGTACGCCACCGACGCCTCGTCACCGATCGCCCTGACGACGGGCACCAACATTCGCGTCGGCGACTAGCGGGCTCGACGCTCGGCGTCGTCGTCTTGGTCGTAGGCAGCTTTCGAAACGTCTCTTCGATTTGTCGACCTCTCGCGCGTCGCCGTAGCCGCCGTGTCGAGCGCCACGACCTACACTCCACCCATGAGTTCACTCTTTGATGTCTCGGGCAAGGTCGTTCTCGTCACTGGCGGGAGTCGCGGCATCGGCGAGATGATCGCGCGCGGCTTCGTCGAGGCCGGCGCGTCAGTCATCATCTCCTCGCGCAAGGCCGACGCCTGCGAGGCGCTCGCCGCGCAGCTCTCCGCGATCGGACCGTGCCGGGCGGTGCCCGCCGATCTCTCCAAGGAGGACGAGTGCCGCCGTCTCGCCGATGAGGTCGGCGCCACCGGTCGCCTCGACGTGCTCGTGAACAACGCCGGCGCCACCTGGGGCGCGCCGATGGCCGACTACGACGAGGCGGCCTTCGAGCGGGTGCTGGCACTCAACGTGAAGGGCGTCTTTCACATGACCAAGTTCGCGCGCCCGATGCTCGAGGCCGCAGGCAGCGCGGCGAGCCCGTCGCGGGTCATCAACATCGGCTCGATCGACGGGCTGCACGTCCCCGCGATGGAGACCTACGCCTACTCGGCCTCCAAGGCCGCCGTGCACCAGCTGACGCGCCACCTCGCCAAGGCGCTCGCCCCGCGGGTAACGGTCAACGCGATCGCCCCGGGGCCCTTCGAGTCCAAGATGATGCACGCGACGCTCGCGGCCTTCGGCGAGCAGATCGCCGAGGCGGCGCCGATGCGCCGGATCGGCCAGCCCTCGGACATGGCCGGCGCGGCGATCTTCCTCGCCTCGCCCGCCGCCAGCTACATCACGGGCGCGATCCTGCCCGTCGACGGGGGGATCGCCACGCTCGCCTAGCCGTGCTGGCGACCGAGCACCACCGTGAGTGTCAGGTGCTTGGTGGAGCGCACGATGCCGAGCTTGATGGTGTCGCCCGGACGCAGCCCCGAGAGCACGCTGGTGAGGTCCTGGGTGTTGTTGATCGTCGTGCCGTTGAGCGACACGATGACGTCACCCTGGCGCACACCGGCGCGTGACGCACCGGTGTTGGCGATGACGCTCATCACGACCGCACCCGTGGCGACGGTGAAGCCGTACTGCAGCTGCAGGGTCGGGGTCATCGACATCACCTCGACGCCGATGAAGGCGCCGTGGGTGACGACGCTCTGACCGGCCTCGAGGGACTTGAGCAGGGACTCGATCGTCGAGACCGGGATGGCAAAGCCGATGTTCTGGGCGCTGGTGCCGTCGGGCAGCGTGCCCGCGACGGCGGTGTTCATGCCGATGACGTCACCGTTGGCGTCGAGCAGCGGACCACCCGAGTTGCCCGGGTTGATGGCGGCGTCGGTCTGGATCATGTTGCTGAGCGTCTCAGAGCTCGAGGACGAGCCGGCGGTCACGGTGCGCCCGAGGGCCGACACGATGCCCTGGGTCACCGTCGGCGTCCCGGCCGCGAGGCCGAGCGCGTTGCCGATCGCCACGACGGCGTCACCGACGACGAGGGCGTTGGAGTTGCCGAAGGTCACCGTCGGCAGGCCCGACGCGCCGTTGATGCGGATGAGCGCGACGTCGTCGATCGGGTTGGTGCCCACGAGGGTCGCGGGGAGGCTCTTCGTCGAGCCCGTGCGCGTGACCGTGATCGTGCCGCCGTTCACGGCAGCGGCGATGACGTGATTATTCGTTACGACCAGGCCATTTGGGGTAATGATCATCCCGGTGCCCTGGTCCTCGATGCCCTGGCCCTTCACGTCGATGGAGACGACCGAGGGGCTCACGCGCTGTACCAGGTTGGGGATCGTCATGCCCGTTGGCAGTACGGCGCCGGTCGGTGCGTTGGACACCGCGTTGATCGTGACGCCCGGCGTGCTCGACGAGGAGGTCGAGCTGAAGTGGCCGGCCAGTCCCCCGACCAGGGCCGCCACGAGCAGCAGCGAGATGCGCGACGACCACGGCGAACGCATCGACGAGCGCACGGGAACCGGCTCGACGTTCGCGAACACGTCGGTCGCCGCGGGTGCGGACTCGCCTACCGTGCTCGCGGCCGAGGACGCGACCGTGTCGGTCGCAGCGCCCTCGACGGGCGCTGCGGGCTCGTCACCGCCCGGGCTGGACTCGACGTCGTCGGGCGTCGCGGGTGCCGTCCAGGACGCGAGGTAGTCGTAGGAAGCGGGGCCGCCGGCTGGGCGACTGCTGTCCTCTGATGACGGTGGAAATTCGCTCACGGGTTCATGCTAGGCATCACAACGTAAAAAGCGACTAAAGGCAAGCGAAATGTTCGCCATGACGAAACCGAGTAGATTAGTGCCCTATGCCTCGTCGCATCGAGATCGAAATAACCAGTTTGCAGGGTGACGTCGCCACGTGGCGCGCGGCCGGCGCGAAGATGCCCAAGGGGGTGCTCAACGTCGACCTGGTGCCCGGTGGCCCCGTCGTCGGTAGTGTCTACCGGGCCGACGTCGAGCAGTACATGGAGGGCCTCGAGGTCATCTCGGTCATGCCGCCCAAGACCGCGTCGCCGCTCGACCCGCGCAAGGAGCGCATCGAACTGCTGCCCAGCACCAAGCCCGTGCCCGACGTGGTCGTCACCTACGCCTCCAAGGGCCGCGGACCGCGCCGCGACAGCGATCGTGATGGTGCGCGCGACGGCGCGCGTGGCGGTCGCGGTACCGGACGTGACGGCGCACGCCGCGACGAGTCGCGCCGGCCGTCGAACCGACCCGCGCGCGACGGTGCCGCCGGCGAGCGCAGTGAGCGGCCACCGCGGTCCGAGCGTCCCGAGCGCACTGAGCGTCCCGAGCGCACGAGCCGCGCAGCGCGCCCGGGTGGCCGTGACGCGCGGCCCCAGCGCCCACCCCGTCCGGTCGGTCCCCCGGTCACGACGACGCACCGCAACGCGCTGCTCGCGACCTTGTCGCCCGAGCAGCTGCCCGTCGCCGAGCAGTTGCTGCGCGGCGGCATCCCCGCGGTGCGCGCGGCGGTCGCCGAGCAGAACAAGAACGCCACGGCCCAGGGTCGTGCGACGATCGACCCGGTGACCATCGACCGCATCGCCGAAGACCTGCTCGGCCGGACGAACCTGGCCATGTGGAAGGACCGCGCGGCTGGCGGCATCGCCGCCGGGCGCGAGCTGCGCCTGCGCGACCTACGCGCCGTGGTGACTTCGGCCAAGACCGTCTCGCTCGATGACGAGGCGCGAGCCCAGCTGAAGGAGCTCCAGGCGTCGCTCACCGCTCGCCTCGAGACGCTGCGCACGCAGTGGGCCGAGAAGCTCGAGGCCGCGATCGAGGCGTCGAACCCGGTCACCTCGCTGGAACTGGTGATCCGCCCGCCGGACATGTCCACGCGCGTCAGTGCCGAGATGGCGGCCAAGGTGATCGCCCTGGTCTCCTCGTCACTCACCGCCGAGCAGGATCCGGCGCGCTGGCGCGAGATTGTGACCCTGGCTGTCGAGACCTCGATCCGGCGCAATATCAAGCCGGTGGGCATCCCCGACGACCCCGAGAGCCACGCCCTCGCGGTGAAGAACGCGGGCGCCATCCCCGAGCTCGCCAAGTTGCTCGGCATGAAGGTCCCGCCGCCGCCGCCGATCGCGCGC
>JAJZSX010000281.1 GCA_021849435.1 Actinomycetes bacterium
CCACTCGCTCTACAACGCTCCCCAGCTCTCGCTCAACGTCCGGCGTCGACCGCGTTGATGCGCTTGGAGGCCAAGATGATGAGACCGGGCACGGTCGAGACGATGGCCGCCCCGACGAAATAGACCCGAACACCGACGAGGGAACTGACGTAGCCGGCGAAGACGAGTCCCACGGGCGCGAGGCCGAGCGAAACGAACCAGTCCACCGATGACACCCGGCCGAGTAGCTCGCGCGGTACCACGGCTTGGAGCATCGACTCCCAGACCACGTTGCCATAGATGATCCCCGGCGCGGTGACCAGTGGCACCAAGAAGACCTCCCAGCTGTGTGTTACGAGACCGAAGACGAGCAGCACGCTATTGGCGGCGGTCCAGGCTATCCACATCGCGCGGATCCGTCGTCGCGGGATCGCGAGACTCCCCGACACCAGCGCCCCGATACCGCCGGCTAGGCCGTAGGCCGCGAAGAAGTAGCCGACGGTCACCTTGGCCGCGTGCAGGTTATGGCGCAAGAAGAACGGGATCAGGACGTTCATCGGTGTAAAGAGCAGGGCGTTGCCCAGGGTCACCGCGGTGAGCGTCGTCCAGATCCAGTTGGTGGCACGGACGTAGCCGATACCCACTTTGATCTCGTGGATCATGGTGCTCGCCGCGACCCGAGTCGGTTTGGGAGTCGGACGCATGAGCACGAGGGCCACCGCACTCGCGACGAATGTCGCGGTATCGATGGCCATGGCGGCGGTGGTGCTCCACGCAGCGACGAGGCCGCCGACGGCCGGTCCGATCATGCCGCCGACCACATTGTTCGAGAGCGGTCGCACCGCATTCATCGCGCCGAGCAGGTGCTCGGGAACGATCTCGGGGGTCATCGCGCTCATGGCGGGCGTGAAGATCGCGTCGAAGGTGCCAAAGAGGATGGCGAAGACGAGCAGTTGCCAGAAACGGAGCGATCCGGTGGCGAGCAGGACCACGAGCCCGCCGGTCAGCGCGCCGCGGGCCAGATCTGAGATCAAGAGCAGGGTGCGCCGGGCGTGTCGGTCGACGATCGCGCCACCGACCAGGAGCAGCAGTACGAGTGGCGTCATTCGCGCCGTCGCGAACCAGGCGAGCTTGGCGACCGAATGGGTGGTGTCTAGGACGAGCAGGGTGAGCGCGACGTTGGCGACGCCGTCTCCGAACATCGAGATGGTCTGACCGGTCACGAGCAAGCGCGGTTCGCGGTGGCCGAAGAGCTCGAGCATGGCTAGACGGCGCGACATTCCACACACGCTACGTGGCAGGTAAATTGCGCGCGTGGCTGACACGACGTATCTGGTCTACGACGGTGACTGCGGATTTTGCCAGCGCTGCGCCGACTGGTGTGTCGACCGTTGGGGCCCCGACGTCATCGCGGTGCGCGGCACCGACTTCCTCGGTCAGTCCGACCGCCTGAGCGCGGACGATGTTGCGTCGAGCGTGTGGTGGGTCGAGCCAAGCGCCAATTATCGCGGGGCCGCGGCCGCCGCGCGAGCCCTCGCCGCGACGACGTCGCCGTGGCGGGTGCTCGGGCGCATCGCGATGCGCCGGCCGCTGCCGTGGCTCGCCGAGCCGCTCTATCGGCTGGTCGCCCGGTTCCGACACCGGTTGCCCGGCGCCCTGGCCTGTCGACCTCGGTCGCGATGACGCGCTGAAGCGCCGACCGGTAGGGTGCGGACATGGACTACGTCAACCTCGGGCCCACCGGCCTCAAAATCTCGCGCCTCTGTCTCGGCCTGATGAGCTACGGCGAACCATCACGGGGCAACCAGCCCTGGTCGCTCGGGCGCGACGACGCCGCACCGTTCTTTCGTCAGGCCCTCGACGCCGGCATCAACTTCTTCGACACCGCCAACGTCTACTCGGCGGGGAGCAGCGAGGAGATCACGGGATCGGTGCTGCTCTCGATGGTGCCGCGCGACGAGATCGTCCTCGCCACCAAGGTGAACGGACGGATGCACGACGACCCGAACGGGTTGGGTCTCTCGCGTAAGGCAATCATGCGTGAGATCGACAACAGCCTGCGTCGACTCGGTACGGACTACGTCGATCTCTACCAGATACACCGCTGGGACTACGAGACGCCGATTGAGGAGACCCTCGAGGCGTTGCACGACGTCGTCAAGGCCGGCAAGGCCCGCTACATCGGCGCTTCCTCAATGTACTCATGGCAGTTCGCCCAAGCCCTCTACGTGGCCGATCTCAACGGCTGGACGCGTTTCGTGAGTATGCAGAACTACTACAACCTCCTGTATCGCGAGGAGGAGCGCGAGATGATGCCACTCTTGGACGATCAAGGGATTGGATCGATTCCGTGGAGCCCGTTGGCCCGGGGACGCCTCGCGCGTCCGTGGGGTGAAACGACGAAGCGTTCCGAGAGTGACCCGTTCGGTCAGAGTCTCTACTCCGAACAAGACCGGCCGATCGTCGACGTCGTGAACGCCATTGCGGCGCGACGTGCGGTCGCACCTTCCCAGGTGGCACTGGCGTGGGTACTCGCGAATCCCGTCGTCGCGAGTCCGATCATCGGCGCGACCAAGCCGCATCACGTGGATGACGCGGTGGCGGCGCTGAGTCTGACCCTCGACGACGACGAGATCGCCGCCCTCGAAGAGCCCTATCAGCCCCACCGCGTCCAAGGGTTCGTGTAATCAGCGCTGCACGTAGATGACGCGGACCGGGGGTTGCCCGGGCTCAACGATTGTGAGGACGTGGCGCCCGGGGAGGTGGACGCTGACCCGTAGTCGAACCACCAGCCTCGTCGGGGTCACGGATACGAGTTGCCCGCTGGCCCCGGGTTCGGCAATCTTGAGCGTGAGACCAGTGGAGAATCCTGAACCGGTCACCACGAGCATGGCGGCCCCCGTAGCTGGCACGCTGCCGCGAAGCGCGGCGACGCGTAGCGGTGGTGCCACCGCGGTGAATCCGGTCGAGACGAATGCCTGGTAGTGGCTCGCGGCGTCGGTGAAACGACCACCGGCGACGCACGCGCCCGGCGCCGCACAGCTGAGCGAGAGCACGGTGGCGTCGTGACCGACGTTCTGGCCTGGCGCGATCGGCTGGGCGATGCCCCAGCCGGTCGGTTGTTCGACCGCGACGAAGGCCTGATCCCCCGTCGGTCCCGTGGAGACCTGTCCGCCGATCTCGCAGCGCCCGGCGGCCGGGCAGGCGAGGGACTGCACCGCTGAGCCCGTGACCGCTACGTAGGCGCCGGTGGGTGAGCGTAACTCCGCTACGACGGGCAGCTCGGGCCCCCAGGACGTTGCGGTCTGAGTGGCGACGAAGCTTAACGTGGCGCCCGTGGACGTGGTGTAGTTGCCAGCGGCGTTGCAGGAACCCACCCCGGCACAACTCAGTGCGGTGATGTTCGCGTTCGCGCTCCCACGGATGTGCGAGGTCAACGCGATCGGTGCGCCCCAGTGGCCCCCAGTCTGTGTGACCACGAACGGTTGGGTGGTGTGCGCGGATGTCTCGAATGATCCACCCACCGCACAGTTACCGGCGGCGGGACAGGCGACCTCGCCGATGGTGGCGTCGAATCCCACGTTGAGCGTTCCCGCTACCTCCTGGGGTTTGCTCCAGACGCCGTTGGTCTCAGACATTACGAACGCCTGGGTCTGGTGGATGCGCGGCGCGTACTGACCGGCGAGCGCGCACGCACCGACCGCCGCGCAGTTCACAGAGGCTACGAGTCCGGCGCCCCCCGCGTCGAGACCACCGGCAATCTCAACGGCGTTGCGCCACGTCCCGCTGGTCTCTTCGGCGATGAACGCGTGTCGCGCCTGGGATGAATCCTCGAAACGTCCGCCCACCACACAGCTTCCCGCGGCGGCGCAACTCACTGCGGTCGCGACCGCGTCACCACCGACGTTGAGCGCAGTGGCGACACTCTGGGTAGCGCCCCAGGTACCGTTGGTCTCCTCAACGATGAAGGCCTGGTGATGCTGGGCGGCGTCCGTGTAGAAACCGACGGCCACACAACTGTTCACCGCCGCGCAACTGATCGAATTCACGGATGCTTCACCACCGAGGTTGTAGGCGGTGGCGACTTCCTGAGGGGCACCCCACACACCGTCAATCTGGCTCACGATGAAGGCCTCATGATT
>JAJZSX010000282.1 GCA_021849435.1 Actinomycetes bacterium
GATGACGTGGCGGCGCTCCTCGAGGTCGCCGAAGAACTCGGCGCGACGTGCCAGGCGTTGCATCGGTGATGTCCGTACGAGAATCGACGGTGGCGTCAGTCCGTCGCGATTGCAGGATGAGCCTCGCGGGGGACGGGGCAGACCGTCGCGGCGCCTGTTCGCACGTGGCGCCCGGCACGGTACCATACGAGGGTGATTGTATGTGCGCCGGTAACGCCTGATGGACAGATCGATCCCCGATGGGGGAGGGCGGACTGGCTAGCCGTGGCCGACGTCACTGACGGTGTGGTGACGTCGTGGGACCTGGTCGAGGTGTCCTGGAGCCGTCTGCACGATGAGGGTTCGTCGGCGCGCCATCACGCCCGCGTCGCGCGATTCCTCCTCGACCACCGGATTGAAGCCGTGATCGCCGACCACGTCGGCGACGGGATGGTGCAGATGCTGTCGACCATGAAGATCCGGCTCCTCACGGGCGCCCAGGGCGACGCGCGCAGCGCGGTCCTCGCGGCTCTCGCCGCCTGAGGTCCCCGCGACCGCACGACGGTTCCTGAACGACCTCGTCGCGTCGTCCGTGGCGGTCGGTTCCACGTTGTGACGGTTCCCCCTACGCCGCGAAGTGGGGCAGATCGGCGTTTTTCTCAGTTTTCACGGTACCGCCCAATGACGGTGGTGATAATAGTTACTATCCGGTAATAATTGAATAATACCTGATCACAACCCCAGAGGTGGGAATGCCGACGGGCTAAACGCGTTGTGAAGAAGTTTTAATCCCCAGGGGTACCTTGACAGGGGGGTACCTATTTGATAGAAACTCTCAAACTTGATACGTCAAAGCGACGTGGTCAGGAACACCTGGGGGGAGTGTACGTGACGCTTTTTTGGCTGTCGGTCGGCTTCGGTTTCGTTACGGCGTCCGTGCTGGCCATCTCTGCGGTGGGGTTGAGCCTGCAGTTCGGAATCACGAACTACATCAACTTCGCCTACGGCGACTTCATGGCGCTCGGCGCGTACTTCACGTACGTGTTGAACGCGGAGTTCTTCCACCTGAACATTTGGATCGCGCTCGTCCTCGGTTCACTCATGATGGGAGTTCTCGCGGTTCTGTTGAACCACTTCCTGCTGAGTCCGTTCGCGCGGCGCTTCTCGAAGAGTTTCTACGTCATGATCGTGACCTTCGGGCTCTCGCTGATCATCTTGAACGTGATCTACTCGATCTGGGGTCCGAACGTCCGCAACTACACGATGCCCCTCGAGCACGTGCTGCACATCGGTCCGTTCTTGCTGACGAGGGACCAGGTGATCGTGATGATCGTCGCGGTCCTGCTCATGATCGGCGTGCACCTGATGTTGAAGACGACGCGCCTCGGCAAGTCGATGCGCGCGATGTCAGACAACACCACACTCGCCATGACGAGCGGCATCGACACCCGGCGCATCACCACCGTCACGTGGTTCCTCTCGGGAACGTTGGCAGGCATCGCGGGTTCGGTGCTCGGCATCGCCGAGGGCAACCTCACACCCGCGGCCGGTGAGCTGTTCCTGTTCGTCATCTTCGCGGCAGTGATTGTCGGTGGAGTCGGAAGCATCTACGGCGCGATGGCCGGCGCGGTGCTGATCGGCATGGCGACCGAGATCTCCGCCGCGTTCATCAACCCCGCGTGGAAACTCGACGTGGCGTTCGTCATCTTGATTCTCACGCTGCTCTTCAGGCCGAGTGGTCTGTTCGCACGGCCTGGAAAGGGTTAAGGCAATGTCGGCATTTTGGTACTACGTATTCACTCTCGTCTTCTTCCTGTTCGACTACTTCATCCTCGCGATGGGGCTGAACATCCAGTACGGCGAGACCGGGATCCTCAACTTCGCCTACATCGGCTTCGTCGCCGTGGGCGCCTACGTCACCGGAGTGACCAGCCTCCCGGCTTCGGCCGGCACGGGGCAGCAGTACATCCTCGGCTGGGGCCTACCGTTCCCGATCAACCTGATCCTCGGCGGCCTCACGGCGTCGGCCCTCGCGTTCGTGGTCGCGTTGATCGCGCTGCGGCGACTGCGCACGGACTACCTCGCGGTGGTGCTCATCTCGCTGTCACTCGTGCTCTATGACGTGATCAACAACTACGTCCCGCTCTTCAACGGCGCCGATGGTCTCTACAACGTCCCCGAGCCGCTGGCGGGCTTCTTCAAGCTCACGACCAACGCCTTCGTGCCGTTCTTCGCGATGGTCACTGGTGTGGTCGCGCTCATCATGTGGTGGGTGATGAGCCGGATCACCAACGCGCCGCTCGGTCGAACGCTGCGGGCCATCCGCGACGACGACGGCGTGGCGGCGACCCTCGGCAAGGGTGTCTTCCGCTATCAACTGACCTCGATGCTCATCGGGTCGTTCTACGCCGGCGTCGGCGGTGGACTCATCATCCAGTTCGGTGGCTCGTTCAACCCGACGGCGTGGCTGCCCGGTGAGACCTTCGTCGTCTTCGCGGTCATCCTCGTCGGTGGCGTCGGCAACAACGTCGGACTGCTCGTTGGCGCGTTGCTCGTCGAGACCCTCCTGATCCACCTGCCAGCGTTCCTGCCCAGCATCCCGGGCCACCCGGGGCTGATCGAGTACATCGACACGATGGTCGTGGGCGTGCTGCTCATGGTCATGCTCTGGTTCCGCCCGCAGGGCGTGGTGCCCGAGCGGGTCCGGCGTAGCCCCTTCACCCTCGCTAAGCGGTCGACCCAGACACTCGACGACAGCGCCGTCGTCGTGCCCGCGGCCCCCGTCGAGGCAGTAATCGGACAGGAGTCCACCAATGGCTGAGCGCAACGACACCGCGACCGAGGGCGTCTTCGCCCTGCGTTGCCAGGAGATCAAGAAGTCCTTCCAGGGCGTCATGGCCGTCACCGGGGCGACCTTCGACGTGCCCCAGGGCATGATCACCGCCCTGATCGGTCCCAACGGCGCCGGCAAGACGACGGTCGTCAACATCCTCTCGGGGATGATGAAGAGCGACAGCGGCGCCATGCAGCTCGGCTCGACCGACGTCACCAACTGGGAGAGCTACAAGATCGCGCGCATGGGCCTCATGCGCACCTTCCAGCTCTCTCGCGAACTCGGCGGGCTGACGGTGCTCGAGAACCTGCTCGTCGCCCCCCAGCACCAGTCGGGCGAGTCGCTGTTCAACATCTTCTTCCGGCCCGGGCGCACCAAGCGCGAGGAGCGGGACAACACCGAGCGCGCCCTCGAGATCCTTAACACCTACGGGCTCTACGACCTGCGTGACAACCGGTCCCGCGAGCTCTCCGGGGGACAGAAGAAGCTGCTCGAGATCGCCCGCGGGGTCATGGCATCGCCGCGGATCCTGCTGCTCGACGAGCCGATGGCCGGCGTCAACCCGGCGCTGATTGACCGGATCGGTGGGTACATCTTGGATCTGAAGGCCGGGGGGATGACCATCCTCATGGTCGAGCACAACCTGAACGTGGTCGAGAAGATCTGTGACCACGTCATCGTCCTGGCCGAAGGCCGAACCCTCGCGACGGGCCGCCTCAGCGACCTGCGCGCCAATGAAGAAGTCGTCCACGCGTACCTAGGTGAGGTAATCAATGCCAGCACTACTCGCTGAGAACGTGACGGCCGGATACGGCCGCACGCCCATCATCACCGACATCTCGCTGTCGGTCGAGCAGGGGACGGTGACCACGATCATCGGACCCAATGGCGCCGGGAAGTCCACGTTCGCCAAGACCGTCGTGGGAATCCTGCGCGCGACCACGGGCCGGATCATGGTCGGTGACCTGGACATCACGCGGATGCCGGGACACCAGATCCCGCGCCACGGACTCGTCTACGTTCCCCAGAACGACAACGTGTTCAAGAACCTCACGGTGCGCGAGAACCTCGAGGTCGGCGGGTTCGCCGCCAAGGGCAACACCGAGGCGCGCATGGAGGAGATCCTCTCAATCTTCACCGACCTCAGCAAGGCCCGTGAGAAGAAGGCCGGATTCCTGTCGGGTGGACAGCAGAACCTGCTCGCCATCGCGCGGTCCTTGATGGTCGAACCGTCGGTCATCGTGCTCGACGAGCCGACGGCCGGACTGTCGCCCGCCTACACCGACGTCGTGTGG
>JAJZSX010000283.1 GCA_021849435.1 Actinomycetes bacterium
GGCCGCGGTCACCGCGCCAACCACTACACGAGCCCACCTGCGCGGATCCTTCATCCGTGCCGCCAAGGAGTGGCGCCGGGACTACACCGTGGATTGGGTGCACTTGAAACTCAACGACGAGATGCAGCGCACCGTGCTCTTGAAGGATCCCTTCAAGAATCACGATGAGCGATTCCAGCGCCTACTTGACTCCCTCGAGCGACGGGATCGCCACGAGCGGCGCGACTAGCCTTGTTGTGTGTCCGATATCGTTGAGCCCTCCACCGACGCGTCCTCGGAGGAGCCCGACGAAGTGGCTGCCCCCACGCCGTTGAAGCGGCGTAAGAAGCACCTGCTCGTCGAATGGCTCATCATTGTGCTGGTTGCACTGGGCGTGTCCTTTCTCATGCGCACGTTCGTCATCCAGACGTTCTACATCCCCTCGGGCTCGATGGAGCCAACGCTGCAGATCGGCGACCGCATCATCGTCTCGAAGTTGAGCGTGGAGTTCGGGACGATCCATCGGGGCGACATCGTCGTCTTCAAGGCTCCCCCGGCTGAGCACTGTGGTGACCCGGTCACCGATCTCGTCAAGAGAGTGATCGGCCTGCCCGGAGACCACCTGACCTCCAAGGGCAACACCATCTACGTGAACGGCTCACCGCTCCACGAGACCTGGACTCACTACGAACCTCTCGGCCAGGCCATCGGTAATGTGACCGTGCCCGCCAACTCGTACTTCATGATGGGCGACAACCACCCGAACTCCTGCGACAGCCGGATGTGGGGATCAGTGCCACGTAGCGACCTCATCGGTAAGGTTTTCCTGCGCATCTGGCCGCTCAATCGCTTCGGCTTCATCTAGGGGCTCCAGGGTCCTCACCCCTACAATGGACCCGTGTTCTCTCTGAGTCCGATCAAGATCCTCGTAATCGTCGCGGTTGTGATGATCCTATTGGGTCCGGACAAGTTGCCCGAGGTGGCTCATAAGCTGGGCGCCAGCTGGCGGGCACTCAAACGGATCCAAGAGCGCGTCGAGTCCGAGGTCCGCGAAGTGATCCCGGACCTGCCGAGCACGGGAGACCTCGCACGCCTGGCGCGCAGCCCGGTCAACCTCCTCAACGAGTTGGCCGACCGCGCCGACCTGCGTAACAGCGCGAACGAGGCGCCCTCGCCCGCCGAGGACGAGGCTGCGCCCAATGAGTCGTGGAAGGGACCACTGTTCGACTCCACGCACCACGTGCCCCCGTCTCCGCGCGACCTGCCACCGTCGCCCGATCCGTCACTCAACTAGGCGCTGATGTCCAACTTTCGCAAGGCTGCCACCGGCATGACGTTGGCCGAGCACCTGGCCGAGGCGCGACGTCGATTCCTCCAGAGCGCCGTCGCGGTGCTGGTCGCCGGGGTGGTGTCCTTCATGGTCTACCCCGAGATCCTTCGCTTCCTGCAGGATCCGTACTGCCGGGCGCTGCCACGCCACTGCACTTTCCTCGTCACGAATCCGCTCGACGGGCTGACTCTTCGCGTCAAGATCGCCTTCTTCGGGGGTCTTCTCTTCGCCTCGCCGTTCGTGTTCTGGCACGTGTGGCGCTTCATTACGCCCGGATTGAAGGCCAAGGAGCGGCGATACGCGGTGCCCTTTGTCAGCGCATCCATCCTCTTCTTCTCCGGTGGCGTCGCGGTCGCCTACTTCAGCTTCGGCCACGCCATCGCCTTCTTGCAGTCGATCGGCGGGCACAGCCTCGTCTCGGACTACAACCCGAACCAGTACCTAGGCTTGTTCTTGATGATGATGTTCATCTTCGGCATCACCTTCGAGTTCCCCGTCGCGCTCGTCGCCCTCGAGCTCGCGGGCATCGTCTCGCCGAACCAACTCCTGCACTCCTGGCGCTACGCGCTGATCGCGATCACCATCGCCTCGGCGGTCTTCACCCCGAGCGGCGATCCCTTGTCGATGCTCGCCCTCGCCACCCCACTCACCGTCTTCTACTTCCTCGCGATCGGCGTCGGCAAGTTGTTCAAGAGGTGACCGCGACCTACCGCCACGAATTCACCCACACCCTTGGGTTCGGGCTCGACGACTTCCAGATTGAGGCGCTCGACGCTGTCGATCGAGGGGTCAACGTCCTCGTGAGCGCTCCCACCGGGTCAGGCAAGACGCTCGTGGCCAATTACGCGATCGGTCGGTCCATCGCCCACGGGCGTCGCGCGTTCTACACGACGCCACTCAAGGCCCTCTCGAACCAGAAATACGGTGAGCTCTCGCGCCTCTACGGCGGCTCGAGGGTCGGGTTGCTGACGGGCGATACTTCGATCAACCGTGACGCTGAGATCGTCGTGATGACGACCGAAGTCCTGCGCAACATGCTCCTCGCTGAGGCCGCCCACCTCACTCAGCTCGGTCTTGTCGTCCTCGACGAGGTCCACTACCTCCAGGATCCATTTCGCGGCGGCGTCTGGGAGGAGGTGCTGATCCTCACTGGCAAGAGCGTTCAGTTCGTTGCCCTGTCAGCGACGGTGGGCAACGCGGACTTCTTGGGGGAGTGGTTCGAGTCGGTGCGCGGCGAGACGGCGGTCGTGATCGAGCGCGAACGCCCCATCACCTTGCACAATCACGTCGCCGTGGTGCGTCGTGGTCAGGCTGACATCGAGATCGTCGACCTGCTCGACGGCGACCGGCCATCGGACGAGGCCCGACGCATCGACAATCTGATGAAGGCGACGCGCAAGTTCCGCCGCGGGCCACAGTGGAAGAACTCTCGCTCTTCGTCGCCGCCCGCGCCGTTTCGAGCGCCACGGCGCTCGGAGCTGCTGCGCGCCCTCGAGCACGAGGACCTGCTGCCGGTGATCGTTTTCATCTTCTCGCGCGCGGCCTGCGACGACGCCGTGCACCAGTGTCGACGCGACGGCCTCAACTTCACCTCGAGCGAGGAGAAGCGCATCATCACGCGCATCGCAGAAGGGCGCCTTGCGGACTTCTCCGACGAAGATCTCGCTGCCCTGGACTTCCCCGACTTCCTCGACAGCCTGGTGCGAGGACTGGCGGCTCACCACGCCGGCATGGTGCCGGCCTTTCGCGAGATCGTAGAGCAATGCTTCGAGCACAACCTTCTTGCGGTGGTCTTCGCGACCGAGACCCTGGCCCTCGGCGTGAACATGCCGGCGCGTTCGGTCGCGCTCGAGCGCTTCACCAAGTACTCCGACGCGGGCAAGAAATTCCTCACCAGCGGCGAGTACGCGCAGATGACCGGCCGCGCCGGTCGGCGCGGCCTTGACGACGAGGGCCACGCGGTGGTGTGCTTCGCCCCCGAGGTGGCTCTGCATGATGTGGCCCGCGTGGCGCTGGCAGCCCCCTCGGATCTGCACTCGTCGTTCCGTCCGACCTACAACCTCACCGCCAATCTGGTGGGCCACTTCGATTACGACACTGCGCTCAGTGTCGTCCAGCGCTCGTTCGCCCAGTTCGAGAGCGACCACCGCCCGCGGGCCGGACGTTCCCTCGTCGAGCAACTCCTCGCACGCCATCGGGTGCTCGAACGCCTCGGCTACGCCGACGGCTGGCACCTGAGCGAGCGCGGCCAGCTGTTGCGCTCGCTCTATCACGAGAGCGACCTGCTGATCGTCGAGTCCATCAGCGCGGGCGTTCTCGAAGGGCTTGAGCCGGCTGAACTGGCCGGTGTCCTCTCGGCCTTCGTCTTCGAGTCCAAGCGATCGGCCAAACCGCTGCATGCGGGACGCCAGGTGCCCGTGAAGCGCCGTCGGGTGATCAACGACCGTCTGGGTCCTCAGCGTCGCGACCTGATCGCCGAGCGCCTGGGGGAAATCTCCGTCGAGACGGCGACGCTCTCCAATCTCGAGGACGAGTTCTCAGTGCCCCACACCCGCGAGCCCGACGGCCGCTTCGCGACGGTCATCGCGGCCTGGGCCCGCGGGGCGTCCCTGGGCACCGTCCTGGATCTGGCCGACCTCGAACTGGGTCAGACCTCACCAGGGGATTTCGTGCGAAACGCCAAGCAGGTGGCGGATCTCTGCGAGCAGGTGACGCGGCTTTCCCCGCGCTATGGCGTCGTCGAGGTGGCCCGCGAGGCCCGTGACGCGATCATGCGCAGCGTCGTC
>JAJZSX010000284.1 GCA_021849435.1 Actinomycetes bacterium
GTTCTTCGATCTCAAGATCGCGCTGGATAACTCGCGGCTCAATCAGACGTACAACACCCCGGCGCTCGCCACGATCCACCTGCTCGCGAGCCAGATCGGCTGGATGAACGAGAACGGCGGGCTGGAGTTTGCCGCCGGGCGCTCAACGCGCAGCGCCGAGATCCTTTACTCCTGGGCCGAGGCGTCGCAGTTCGCGACTCCCTTCGTGGCCAACCCGGCCCAGCGCAGCCACGTGGTGGGCACCATCGACTTCGCCGACGACGTCGACGCCAGCGTCATCGCCAAGGTGCTACGGGCCAACGGCGTCGTCGACACCGACCCGTATCGCAAGCTCGGCCGCAACCAGCTGCGCATTGCGATGTTCCCAAGCGTGGACTCCGAGGACGTCGCGGCGCTGTGCGCGTCGATCAACTGGATCGTCGGCAACCTCTGATCAGATCTGTCGGTGTCGGACTCTCACCCGCGCCACCAGCATCTTCACGCTTCTCATTCACAAACGCCTCAGGTGAGCGAGCAGTCGAAATTAGCAGCGCGAACTCTCTACGATGTTGCTTCGCGCCGGCGAACTACCGGCCTCGAGGTCACCGATCCACGCTGCCGTTGTCGTCACGGCGGCGAAACGCGACTGAAGGACGACCGTAACCGTTTCGTGAATCTCGCGGGCCGAGCGCGAACCAGCCTGGTTGGCGAGATCGAGGGTGCCGGCGGCGTCGGCGAGGAATTCGACGTCATAGCCACGGTGCAGTGCGTCACGAATAGTCGACTCCACGCAGTGTTGAGTCATGAAACCAACGACGACAACGGTGTCGACGCCGCATGCACGCAACCACGTATCAAGCTCCGTATTGGTGAAGGAACTCGGCATCTCCTTTTCGATCAGGACGTCGTAGTGACGACTTGCTACCACGTCGCATACGGCGAAACCATCAGAGTCGCGCGCGAAGATCGGTGATTCGGCGGGAGCGGCCTGCTGTATCACGGCGATGGGAATCTCGTGAGTGGCCGCTGCGTCCATGGCCCGGCCGACGTTGGCCAGGCTCACGTCGACGCTCGGATAAGTGATGCGCATATTGCCCGTGACGTACTCATTCTGCACGTCGACGACGACGAGGGCGCGGCTCGCCATCAGTCGGTGTCGCCGCCGGAGACCTCGGAGACCTTCTGCTTGCCCGCCGAGACGAAGGGCATCATCGTGCGCAGCTTCTTGCCGATCTGTTCGATGGGGTGCTTCTTGCCCGCTTCGCGCAGCTCGCGGTACCGCGGACGGCCGATCTGATTCTCCTGAATCCACTCGGCGGCGAAGGTGCCGTCTTGGATCTCGGTCAGCACCTTCTTCATCTCGGCCTTGACCGAGTCAGTGATGATGCGCGGACCCCGCGTCAGATCCCCGTACTCAGCGGTGTCCGAGACGCTAAAGCGCATCCCGGTGATCCCCTCTTCGTACATCAAGTCCACGATCAGCTTGAGTTCGTGCAGGCACTCGAAGTAGGCGCTCTCGGGCTGGTATCCCGCCTCGACCAGCGTCTCATATCCCGCCTTCACCAAGGCGCTCACTCCACCACACAGCACCGCTTGCTCGCCGAAGAGGTCCGTCTCGGTCTCCTCCGTGAAGGTCGTCTCGAGGACGCCGGCACGTGTGGCGCCGATGCCGTGGGCATAAGCCAAAGCCAGGTCCTTGGCGTGGCCCGTGGCGTCGTGATGCACCGCGATCAGAGCGGGCACGCCGCCGCCCTCGACGTAGGTGCGCCGTACCAAGTGCCCCGGGCCCTTAGGCGCGACCATCGTGACGTCCACGTCCTCGGGCGGGTCGATCAGGCCGAAGCGGATGTTAAAGCCGTGGGCAAACATCAGCATCTTGCCCGCGGATAGATGCGGAGCGATCTCGACGTCGTAGATGGCCTTCTGCTCGGTGTCGGGCAAGAGGACCATGATCACGTCGGCCTCGGCACACGCGTCGGCGATGCCGAGCACGCGTAGTCCGGCCTCTTCAGCCTTCAAGATCGAGGAAGATTCCGGACGCAGGCCGACGCGCACGTCAAATCCGCTGTCGCGTAGGTTCAGCGCGTGAGCGTGTCCCTGGGAGCCGTAGCCGAGGACGGCGATCTTCTTGGCCTTGAGAAGCTCGGGCTTCGCGTCGGCTTCGTAGTACATCGTGGTCATGGTCTAACTTTCTGCTGTCTCGGACACCGTTCGTCCAAGTCTAGGGAGTGCGACGCGACCCGTTCGGTGGAGTTCGACGTCCTGAAAGGCCTCCAACACGCGTTCGAACTGGTCGCACGCGCCCGGTGTGCCGGCGAGCATCGCAGTGACGCGGCTCGCGTCGACGTCGACGATCGCCGCACCAGCGGTAGCCACCGCGTCGAGCAGAGCCACGCGGCTCGCGTCGTCGACGTCGACGGTCGCGAGCAGCAGCTCTCGCTCGAGGGCGTCCTTGGGCGCCAGGTCGGTGATCGAGACGACGTTCACCAACTTGTCGAGCTGGCCGACGATCTGCTCGAGCGGCGCGGACTCGGCGTCGACGACAATCGTGACGCGCGAGAAGCGCGCGTGACCTTCGGCCGGGGCGACTGCGAGGGAGTAGATGTTAAAGCCGCGCCGCGCGAAGAGCCCGGCGATGCGCGCGAGCACACCCGCCTTGTTCTCCACGAGGACCGAGAGGATGTGGTGACGAACCGGCGTGTGGCTGATCACCCCGGCGAAGGGCTCGGGGGCGTTCACTTGGCACCTCGCTGGCTCGGGTGGACCATGATGTCGTCGTTACTCGCCCCGGCCGCCACCATGGGAAAGACCTTCTCGGTCACGTCAGTGCGAAAGTCGATGACGACCGGCACGTCGTTGATCGAGTTGGCCTCGGCGATCACGTCGTCCATCTCCTTCACGTTGGTCGCCCGCAGGCCGACGCATCCCATCGCCTCGGCCCACTTCACGTAGTCGGGCAGATCCGAGGACAGGTAGACCTCGCTGTAGCGCTCGTCGTAGAACATCTCCTGCCACTGGCGCACCATGCCGAGGTACGCGTTGTTCAAGATCGCGACCTTGATCGGGATCCCCTCGCTGCGCGCGGTGACCAACTCTTGGGCCGTCATCTGGAAGCACCCGTCACCGTCGATCGTCCAGACCGTCCGGTCGGGCCGACCGGCCTTGGCGCCGATCGCGGCCGGCACGCCGAATCCCATGGTGCCCGCCCCGCCGGAGTTGATCCAGGTGCCGGGATCCTCGAACTTCCAGTGCTGGGCCGCCCACATCTGGTGCTGGCCGACGCCCGAAGCCACAATGGTGCCCGGATCGGCCGCTCGCGCGATCGACTCGATCACGTGCTGGGGGCGCAGCGGGCCATCCAACACCGGCTCGTCATAGGTGAGCGGATACTTCTCTTGCCAACCACGGATCTCACGCCACCAAGCATCGAGATTGCGCGGCTTCGCCCCGGCGGCGTCGAGTGCCTCGAGGGCCGCAGCCACGTTGGCCTGGATAGCGACGTCGGCGTGGCGGACCTTGTTGAACTCGGCGCGGTCGATGTCGACGTGGATGATCTTCGCCTCGGGAGCGAAGGCCGCGACCTTGCCGGTGACGCGGTCGTCGAAGCGCGCCCCGAGTGAGATGAGAAGGTCGGACTTCTGGATCGCGGTCACCGCGGCGTAGACGCCGTGCATGCCGGGCATGCCCAGGTGCTGGGGGTGCGAGTCGGGGAACGCCCCGCGCGCCATCAACGTCGTCACGATCGGCATGCCGGTGCGCTCGGCGAAGGCCAGCAGCTGGGCCGAGGCGCGCGACTTCAACGTGCCGCCGCCTACGTAGAGCACGGGGCGCTCAGACTGGGCGATCAGGCGCGCGGCCGCAAGAATCGCGTCCTCATCGAGGTCGACGTCGGGTCGGTATCCGGGCAGGTCGAACTCGGCCACGCTTGTCGGATACCACCAGTCCATCAGGGACTGGCTGACGTCCTTGGGCACGTCGATGAGAACCGGGCCGGGGCGACCGGTCGTGGCCAGGTGAAAGGCCGCGGCCACCGCGCGCGGCAGCTCCTGAGCCGACTGGATGAGGAAGTTGTGCTTGGTGATGCCCATCGTGATGCCGGTGATGT
>JAJZSX010000285.1 GCA_021849435.1 Actinomycetes bacterium
GGATCCTCTCGCACGGACAAGGGCTACAGCGGCACCGCACTTGGCAAACCCCGTGCAACGTCGATAAGTTCGACGTCTACGTACGACGGTTCACTCATGAAACTCGTAGAACAGTGGGTCAAATGCGGAGTAATCAACGAGCGACTGCCCGTCAGTATCACCCCGATGCGACGCTACAAAGAGACACGATTGCCACAACGAATTAACAGGTAACTCTCCGGGCGCTGCAGCGGCTTACACCGTTAAGGTTGCGCACTAGGGCAACATACAACGAGACTCTGTGTCGAGGGAGGTGAGATGTTCGAACACGATCCCAGTCACCAAAAGACGTCGACAGCGAGCGAGCCCCACGAGTCAAGCTCTACGATGCGAGCGCAACTCGCCGCCAACCCCCTGCCAACGTGGATCTACGGCCTCGAAACGCTCGCCTTCCTCGAAGTGAATGAGGCGGCGGTGACCCACTATGGCTACTCGCGTGACCAGTTCCTCGCCATGACGATTCAAGATATTCGCCCAGACGATGAGCGGGATCGCCTGCTCGCTGACCTGGCCCGCGAACGTGACACCTTGATGAACTCGGGCATCTGGCGCCACCGCCGATCCGACGGGACCGTGATCGATGTCGAGGTGACCTCGCACCTCATTACCTGGGATGGTCATTCCGCGGCCCTCGTCGTAGCTCACGACGTGACGGAGATCCGGCGACTTCAGAATGAACTCTTTCGCCGAACTCACTTCGATGAGGCCACCGGCCTCGCGAACGCGTCGCTGTTCACCGAACAGGTCGCCGCCGCTCTTGAGCGGCAACGAGCCAACTCCGGCGTGCTCGGGGTCTTTGTCATTGCACTCGACCACCTCGAAGAAGTGGCCTCGACCATGGGTGATAAAGCAGCCGACTCCATTGTGATCGCGACGGCCGAACGTCTTCAGGCGTGTTGTACCACTCACGAGACGATCGCCCGACTCGGGGGACGGCGCTTCGCTGTTGCCCGTGAAGCACCTGACCAGAGGGCACTCCTTGATCTCGCAAACATGATCAACCGTGCGCTGGCCCCACCCATGTCGGTTCCAGGTCGCGGCGATGTCAAGAGCTCGGCGTCGGTCGGACTGGCCATCGCGGAAATCGACGACGACGTAGAAAGCCTCTTGGCGAACGCCACGTCGGCGATGCGCCACGCCGGCGAACGCTACGGTGGCCACTTCTCGGTCTCCAGCAGCGAATCGCGAGAGAAGGCGCTTGACGCATTTCACGCCGAGCAAGGGCTGGCCCGCGCCGCACAACGGGGACAACTTCGCCTCCACTATCAGCCAGTGGTCGATCTCAATGGCGGAGACATCTCGTGCGAGTCGCTGGTGCGATGGGATCGGCCTGGTTTCGGTCTCGTCGGTCCGGACCAGTTCATTCCTCTAGCGGAGCGCAGTGGCCTCATCGTGGACGTCGGTGCGTGGGTAATCGAGAATGCGATCGCCGACGCCGCAGCGTGGCAACAGACGTCGCCTCGTCTGGCGCGAGTCGGCATCAACCTCTCAGCACACCAACTTCATGACGAACACCTCGTCGAACGATTTGTCACCGCGTGCGACAAGTCAAATGTGACGCCATCGTCGATATGCGTTGAACTCACGGAGTCGGCCTTCGTCGCGACCAACAACTTCGGCGACTATCGGGCACTCGCGACTCTGCGTGAGCTCGGTTTCGAGATCGCGATCGACGACTTCGGAACCGGGTACTCGTCGCTCTCGTATCTCAAACATCTACCGGTCGACATCATCAAGATCGACCGTGCCTTCGTGGCCGGACTCGGCGTGGACCCCACCGACGCCATGCTGGTTCAAGCGATCATCAACGTCGTTCACGGTCTCGGACTGCGAGCTATCGCCGAAGGAGTCGAGACCGAAGCCCAGGTGGCCACATTGCGCGAACTGGGTTGTGACGCGGCCCAGGGCTACTTCTTCGCCCGTCCGGTTCCCAGCGCGGAGTTGCCGTTGGCCTTGGTTCGTGCGCGTCAACTGGCAACGTGCTAGCTGCCATGGAGTCCGAATGCCGTTCATCTCCGAGCACGGCGCACAGTCCCAACGAAGGTGGCCGTCGCATAGTGCGTGCCCCAGCGCGTCTGGCGCACCTTCCAGGGTGCATCTCTCCTGGTTGCCGCCAACCAAGTGCGAAGACGACGAGGGTCAGGAGGCGCCACTCTACGCGCCCAGTGGGTGGCTGCATTCCCGCAAAGGTTGCGACCCGAGGTGACGCGGCCGCTCGTGGTCAACGGGGTTTCGCCTGATGTTAAAGAACACCGCGACAGACGCTTCGTCTCGAACGCTGCGCATGAGAGTTGGGCCCGACTCTTTCTATGGTGAGGTAGCCGGTTGGAGCAGGGGATACTTCGCACATCCGAGCCGGGTAGCCGCGACGCTTGAATTCATTGGTGCACTTGCCGTCACCATGATCATCCCCTTGCGGCACTGGAAGCGACCAGATCTCATCGTGCTGCTTGTTTGCGTCGGCATCGCCATCGCCATGGCGATCACACGCCTCTTGGCAGGGTCGCGCCTGCCACGCGCCAGCTTGCACGTCGACGTCGGGCTCAGCACGTTGTTGATCAGTACCGTCTCGGTCGCGAGTTCAAGAGAGGCAGTGGATCTGTCCAATCTGTACCTCTTCGTCGTGGTCTACGTCATCCTCTACCTTCCCCCCTTGTCCGCCTTCGTCCACATCACGGCGGCTGGGGTGGCCTACGCGGTGGTGCTCGCCCTCTCCACTGGTCGGGTCGAGTCACCAGTCGTCTCCTGGCTCGCGGTCTTTGGCACCGCCACGGTGCTCGGCGTTGTCGTACTCGGCCTCGTCAGCGTTCTGCGCGTCGACGCCCAGAGGGACCCCCTGACAGGTCTCGCCAACCGTCGCATGTGGGACGAGCGCCTTGCGATGGAGATGGAAAGGTCTCGCCGAAGCGGCACAGCTCTCTCGGTCATCATGATCGACCTTGACGATTTCAAAGAGATGAACGACGTGGGTGGTCACGACGCCGGGGATCGCCTGCTTCAGGAGTTAGCCCGCGCCTGGCTCGCCGCACTGCGCGGTGGCAGCGACTTTCTCGCCCGTCTCGGGGGTGATGAGTTCGCGGTGATCGCACCCGGATCCGACGACGTCGGCATCCGCTCTCTTACCAATCGGCTCAATGCTGCACTTCCTGAGCCAATAACGATTTCGATCGGCGTTGCGACCTGGAACGGGACGGAAAGCGCGTCAGATCTCTTGCGACGGGCGGATCACGCGATGTATCAGATCAAACGGCGCCGCCCTCTCTGACAAGCGCCGTACCTCCGCACGCCAGCGACGGTTCCCAGCGCGAGTAGCCCGCCAAGACGACCCACTCCGAGATCGATGACGCTTCCGCGAGAGAAGCTCGGCATCGATAGCGCCATCGCAACCGCACGAGACAGCCGATGGACCACGAAGATCGCCGCCACTTGATAAGGCGATCGTGTCGCGACGCCGCGGGCGTCGCCGAGTCCCACCCGAGTCTCGCCAACGTCCTCGGACGTCGTCCACCCACCTACTAGATCGAAAAGTCCTCGTTCTCGCGCGAGTGGGCGTGATCGTGGCCGACGTGGCCCTCGAGGTGCTGCACCCGCTCACGCAACGACTCGAGGTGCAGTCCCATCATCTCCTGGTCCAAGGTGACGTTGCCCGGCAGGCGTGCGCGATTGCGCGTGGTGATCCGACCGGGCACGCCCACGACGACCGAACCCTCCGGCACGGATTTAAGAACGACCGCGTTGGCCCCGATGCGACTGTTCGCTCCGATGCTGATAGGTCCGAGCACCTTGGCCCCAGCGCCGATGATGGTGCCGGCACCAATCGTCGGATGGCGCTTGCCGCGCGAGAGGCTGGTACCACCAAGGGTGACACCTTGGTAGATCGTGACGTTCTCTCCCACCTCGGCCGTCTCGCCGATGACAACGCCCGTCGCGTGATCGATGAAGACCCCCGGCGCAAGCGTGGCCGCCGGGTGGATGTCGACGCCGGTGAGAACGCGCGCGATCGATGAGAGAAGACGGGCCGCGAACTTGGCGTTGCGCAGCCAG
>JAJZSX010000286.1 GCA_021849435.1 Actinomycetes bacterium
GTCGTCGGGGCCAAGGAGCAAGTGGCGGCGGGTTCGATCCTGAGCGGTGACGTTCGTCTCGGCGGCGTCTGACCCTAGCGGAAGAGATCGCCGTTCACCGGTCGGATGATGTCGCGCGCGACCGAACCGTTGCCGAAGTAGGTCGGGTCGAGTCCGCGCAACCGGGCGAACGGCGTGCCGGCGGCTTTTCCCAGCACGAGGTTCGCCGCCCCGGCGATCTCATCGGCGATCGCGACCTCGGTCGCCTCGAGGGTACGCCCCGTCGCGTCGACGGTGCCGCGCAGGTCGAGTACGGCTCGCAAGCCGGCCGTGCCGATGGCCACGTCGGTGACGCCGTGGCGCCACGCGCGACCGAAGGTGTCGGTGATGACGACCCCGACGTCGACGTCGCGGCGCCGACGAAGCGTGGCCCGCAGGCGTCGAGCAGACCGGTCGGGGTCGGTGGGGAGCAGGACGGCGGTGCCGGGTTCGGTGTTCGAGAGGTCGACGCCGGCGTTGGCGTTGACGAAGCCGTGGTGCGTCTCGGTGATGCGCAGTGTGCCGCGCCGGCGCAGGATTCGCCGAGACTCGGACTCGATCAGGGCGAGCTTCGCCTCCTCGGTACCGTCGAAAGCCACCACACGTCCCTCAGCCTTGGCGACGACTTTGCTGGTGACGACGATCACGTCGCCGTCGAGGACGGACTCGCCCTGTTCGTCCATCGCTGCGAGCAGGAGTGTCACGATGTCGCTCTCGGGCGTCACGTTGCCGCTAAGGCGGATGGGGGTGACGAGCAGGCTCACGACAACACCGCCGAGGCGAGGGCCGCGTCGTGGTCAGCGCGGCCCATGACCGTCGTGGTGACGCGAACGTCGTAGCCACGCTCGCGTAGCGCTGCTTCGTGGTGGGCATCGGCCACGTCGATGACCCAGGTGCCCACGATGTCACCGTAGAAGTCGGCGACGCCGACGCAACTCACGTCGTGGCCGAGCTCGGCTAGCAACCGGTCCGCGGGGCCCTTCAGAGCGACGCCACCGATGATGGGCGAGACGGCGACAACGTCGGCGCGTCGTGCGCGGACTACGTCGCGAACACCGGGGATCTGCAGGATCGGGTCGATGGAGATGATGGGGTTCGAGGGCGCGATGACGATGCGGCGGGCCTCCTCGAGCGCCGAGAGCGCGGCCGGCGTCGCTCGGGCACTGGCCGCACCGACGATCTCGACGCCGAGGACGGGGATCGCGTGGTGGTGGCGTACGAAGTACTCCTGGAACGAGAGACGACCGTCGGTGGAATCGAAGACTGTCGCGACGGGGTCGTCGGTCACTGGCAGGAGGGTCACGTCCACACCGAAGGCCGAGACCAACTCGGCGCTCACCATGGTCTTGGTCGCACCGGTTGCCAATCGTTGCGTGCGATAGAGGTGGGTCGCGAGGTCCCGGTCGCCAAGACGGAACCAGGACTCGCCGCCGATGGCCTCGAGCTCAGCCATGACTCGCCAACTCTCACCGGCGAGCCCCCAGCCCGTCTGGTCGTTGTTGAGGCCAGCCAGCGTGTAGAGGATCGTGTCGAGGTCGGGACAGATGGTGAGTCCGTGCAGGACCAGGTCGTCACCGACGTTCACGACCGCGCGCGTCTCGGGCGGGTGTGGCGTGGCCCGGAGGGCCCGCAGGAGTCGCGCGGCGCCAACGCCGCCACTGAGAACGGTGATCATCCTCGAAACCTTACGTGGCCTTCTAACATCGATCCGTGGACTCCTCGACGCTCTGTGCCGGTTGGCCGGGATCGCCGGCTGTCGGGGTGCTCGCGCTCGTGGACGGCGAGGTCACGGTGCTAGCAGCGGACGGTGACCTCGAGGACCGTCGACCCTGGGCGTCAGTCTCGAAGCTGGCGGTCGCGATGGCGGTCGGGGTCGAGGTCGACTGGGGCCTGCACCGTTATGAGGAGCCGCTTGGCCCGCCGGGGGCCACCCTCGCCCATCACCTCTCCCACAGCGCCGGTTACGGACTCGAATCGAGCGACACCACGGCACCGGTGGGGACCAAACGCGTCTACTCCAACGTGGCCGTGGACCGCGCGGTCGCCGCAATCGTCGGTGACGAGTCGCCGGCCCGGTGGCTCGACGATCGCGTGTTCAGCGGCCTCGGGCTCGGCGACACGGCCCTCGAAGGTCGCCCGGCCGCGGGCGTGGTCGGCTCGACGCGCGACCTGATGACCTTCGCGGGTGCGTGGCTGCGCTCGGATGGGCTCGCCGTTACGACCCGGGATCGGATTCTGTCCCCGTACCTCGGTGAGCTCGACGGGATCGTGCCGGGATTCGGGCGATTCCGACCGTGCCCGTGGGGGCTCGGGCCCGAGATCCGCGGCGACAAGCGACATTGGATGGGGGACTGGCCACCCGACAGTGCCGGTCACTTCGGACAAAGCGGCGCACTCGCGCTGTTCAACGTCCGCGAACGCATCGCGGTCGTTGCGACGAGCACCGTGGCCTTCGGGCCCTGGGCTGTCGCGCTCTGGCCGAGCTGGATCTCCGCTATTCGTACGCTCGCGCTCACCTCGTGACTGAGGCCCTCGTGCGGGTCGGACTCGACCTCGACGGATCCTTGGAATCACTGGGCAACTCGATGACGGACCTCGCCGACGCCCTCGAGGCCGCCGGTGGGTGCACGCTGGTGCGCTTTCGCACCCGGAGCCGGGCCGGCGCCGGTGACGCAGCCCTCCCGTCGAGGATCTGGTGGTCGCCGTGGTGGCGGCGCGGGTTGGGTCGATCGATCGACCGACTACTCCCGCCGGTGGACGTGGTCCACGTGGCCGGCGTCGCGACGCCCCCGACGCGTGACGTGCCCGCGATCGTCTCGGTGGACGACCTGCGCGCCCTGCGCGAGGAGTCGCGAACGAGTCAGCGCGCCGCACAACTACGCCGGGTGATCGCCCGCGGCGCGGTCGTCGTGGCTTCGAGTCAGGTCGCGCGTGACGAGGTGCTCGTGAATCTCGGGGTCGCCCGCGACCGGGTGGTCGTGGTGCCCCCCGCGGTGCCCAACGTCGATCTGACGGTGGACGGCGACGCGCTCGTGGTGAACGTCACCGGTGCCGTCGAGCACTTCATCCGCCTGGCCCCCTCGTTGACCGACGCCGGTGCCCGACTCGGAGCCCGGGTGATCGCGCTCACGAGCGCCGCGGCGGCCCAGCGGATCCGGTCCGGTGGCATCGATGTAGAGCTGATGGCCCGTCGCGACGCGCGAGGAGCGCTCGGTCGGGCCCGGGTCGTCGTGCACGTCTCGGACGGCGCGCGATTCCCGTCTTTTGCCATCGCCGCCCTCGAGGCCGGCGTGCCGACGATCGCCCGCTCCACGCCGATCAATCGCGAACTGCTGAACGGGGCGAGCGAGCTGGCCGAATCCGACGGGGACATCATCGAGCAGGTGAAGGACCTCTGGTTAAACGAGCCGCGTCGCGCCCTGGCGCGAGCCGCGGGTTGGGCGCGAGCGGCAGACTTCGCGCCGTCGAGCGCGGCCACGGCGTACCTGAACCTGTACGGTGACGTCGTGCGAGGCTGGGGGTCGTGATTATCACCGTCTCGCTCGACCAACTGTCGCGGCCACAGCCCGGCGGGATCGCCACCTACGTCCGCGGCCTCGTGGACGCGCTCGCGGCGATCGAGGCGGGCGAGCTCGTGGGACTCACGCCGTCGGAGCTGATCGACCTCGACTCGCTCGCGATTACGCCGCGGCGCATCGGTCTGCCGGTGGGTGTTCTCACGCGCCTCTGGTCGCGGTGGCCGCTCGGGGTACCGGCCGAGTCCGACGTGGTGCACGCGACGTCCCTCGCGGGACCCTTCGGCGGCGGTCGGTCCGCGGCGGTGCATTCGGTGGCCGTCCACGACCTGCTGTGGCGCGACGAGCCGGACGCCACCACCGCCCACGGCCGGCGGTTCCACGAGGGCCGCCTGCGTCTCATTCGGCGCCGTTCGGACGTTCGAGTCTTCACGTCGTCCCCGGGCCTCGACGACCGGTTAGTGGAGGACGGCTTCGACCGATCACGGTTGCACCGGATCCACCTCGGCGTGGATGACGACACCACGCCCGCTACGCCCACGGCGGTGGC
>JAJZSX010000287.1 GCA_021849435.1 Actinomycetes bacterium
CCGATCTGACTACATCGTGCCGACGGTCTTTAACCCCCACGTGGTGACCGCTGTGGCCGCGGCCGTCGCCGAGACCGTGCGCGCGAATCGGGAAGCGAACTAGGCGTGCGCGTCGCGGCGTTGCAGATGGACTCGGGCCGCGACGTGGCCTCCAACGTCGAAGCCGCGACGTCGCTGGTGAAGCGGGCCATCGAGGCCGGTGCCACCTACGTCCAGACCCCCGAGTACACCACCTACCTCGGCCCGCCCAGCGGGCTCGCCGCGACCGCTGAGACCGTGCCCGGTCCGACGACGCGCCACTTCGGCGCCCTCGCGCGAGCCGCTCGAGCCACGATCCACCTGGGCTCGATCCCCGAGGTTGCCTCGGGGGGCAAAGTCCACAACACCAGCGTGGTGATCGCTCCGAGCGGCGAGGTGGTCGCCACGTATCGCAAGGCCCACCTCTTTGACGTGGCGGTGAGCGGCGAGGTCGCCTCGCGAGAGTCCGACGCCATCGAGGCCGGCCGCGAGATGGTGGTCGTCTCGCTCGGCGAGGCGCGCGTGGGCCTCTCGGTCTGCTTCGACGTGCGCTTCCCCGAGCTCTACCGGCGCCTGGCGGGTGCGGGCGCGCAGGTCCTGGCGATTCCGGCGGCCTTCTCCGCGGCGACCGGGCGCGTGCACTGGCACGTGCTGGTGCGTGCACGCGCCATTGAGAACCACGCGTTCGTGGTGGCGGCCGCCCAGGCCGGTTCCCACGGTTCCTTTCCCACCTACGGCCACTCTCTCATCGTCGACCCCTGGGGCCAGGTCCTCGCCGAGGGGCCGGCCGAGGGCGAGGCCGTGCTCGTGGCTGACCTCGACCTCGCCGACGTCGCGCGCCGGCGCGGCCAGATCGCAGTGCTCGACCTGGCGCGCCCCGATGTCTACGCGCGCGAGGTGTCGGTGCTAGACACGTCAGATGATCAACGTTGAACGCCGTGGGGCCGGCCCGGCTCTCGTCCTGGTGCACGGCATCACCGAGTCGCACCACTCCTTCGATCCCCTGATCGGATCGCTGGCCGAGAGCCACGACGTTCTCGCACTGGACCTGCGCGGACACGGCGAGTCCACACGCGAGGGGCCCTACGACGTTCTGCGTCTGGCTCTCGACGTCCAAGAGACGCTCGGCGCGGCGGGTGTATCCGACGTCGTGCTCGTGGGGCACTCCCTCGGGGGTTCCGTCGTCTCGGTGGCCGCGGCGCTCATGAGCGTGCGCGGGGTGGTGAACCTGGATCAGACGATGGACCTCACGTCGTTCCAGGCGTCACTGCGCGCGCTCGAGCCGCTGCTGCGCGCCGATGCCGCCACCTTCGCCGCCACCATGGACATGATCTTCGACGCGATGCGCGGGTCGCTCTCCGACGAGGAGTGGGCGCGGCTACGCGCACTGCGTCGCTACGACCAGGAAGTAGTCCTGGACATCTGGGCCAGCGTGTTCGAGCTCGGCGAGGACGAGCTCGCCGCGATGGTGACCAACCTGGCCGGAGCGATTCACGCGCCGTACCTGTCGCTGCACGGCACGGACCCCGGTGAGAACTACGAGTCCTGGCTGAGTGCGCTGGTTCCCCAAGCGGTCGTCGAACGCTGGGCGGGCGCGGGCCACTACCCTCACCTCGCCGAGCCCGAGCGCTTCCTCGCGCGTCTGGCAGATTTCGAGGCCCGTCTCTAATTGGCGCAAGTGAGCGGTCGCGACGATACTGGTCCCGTGACCTACGATGCCGCCCGCGAGGACCTGTCCGCGTGGCGCGAGGACTACCCCGCGAACCCCTTCGAGGCTGATGAGGATCTACGCGCGGGCCTCGCGCGCTACGTGCGCGCCGAGCGCCTGATCGAGCTCGAGCGGCGCGCGTCGGCCTTTGCGGCCGAGGTCGTCGGCGTCGTCGCGCCGAACGCGGCGCGCTACGAGCAGCGCGACCATCTGCCCGAGCTGGCCACCTACGACGCGTTGGGTCATCGAGTCGAAGAGGTGAGCTTCGATCCGAGCTATCACGCGGCCGGCGCCGCGGTGTGGGCCAGCGGCGTGATGGCGCTCTCGGCGACGCCCGGGACGGCCTTCGAGCAGATGACCCTGCTCTATCTCCTTTCGAGCGAGGGTGAGGCGGGTCACGCCTGTCCGGTGACCTGCTCGATCGGACTGGCGCGCGCACTGCGGCGCCGTGCGGACGCCGCAGTGCGCGAGCGTTTCCTCGGGCCCCTCGTCACAAGCGATTACACGGCGGCGGATCGCGGCGCGCAGTTCCTCACCGAGGTCCAGGGCGGCAGCGACGTGGGAGCGAACGCGTGCGTGGCGAGCGCCCTGGGCGACGGCACCTACCTCTTGAGCGGAGAGAAGTGGTTCTGCTCGGTCGCCGACGCCGACCAGTTCTTCGTCACCGCTCGTCTCGAGGGCGCGCCTGCGGGCACGCGTGGGCTCGCCAGCTTCGTGGTGCCGCGCCGGATCGACGGCGCGCCGAACGGCTTTCACGTTCGACGCCTGAAGGACAAGCTCGGCACGCGCGGCCTCGCCTCGGGCGAGATTGACTTCGACGGCGCCCTCGCCTGGCCGATCGGGCCGCTCGAGGAGGGCTTTCGCACGGCGGTGGGGATCGTGCTCAATACCAGCCGGTGGATGACGGCGGTCGGCAGCGCCGGCATCATGCGCCGCGCCTACCTCGAGGCGCGCAACTTCGCGCGCCATCGTCACGCTTTTGGCGTCGCCATTGAGGAGTTCGCGACACTGCGCCTCACGCTCGCCGACATGGCCGCGGCGTCATCGGGGGCCCTCGCCCTGGTGCTGGCCCTGACCGACCTCGAGGACGACATCGACGCCGGGGTGGCGAGCGAGTCCGACGTCCGAGTACACCGCTTCCTCGTCAACGCCGCCAAGCTCGTCATCTCCCAGCAGGCGACGCGGGTGGTGCGTGCGGGCATCGAGGTTCTCGGGGGCAATGGCACCATCGAGGAGTTCAGCGTCCTGCCGCGCCTCTATCGCGACGCGATCGTCTACGAGTCATGGGAGGGCACGCACAACGTGCTCGCCGCCCAGATTGTCAACGACATGCGCCGCCTGGACTTGATCGGGGCGATGCGCGACTACGTTGACACCCGTCTCGACGACGCGCACCCCGCGCTCGAGGCGACCACCGTCGTGCTGGCCGATCTCGAGCGCTGTGTCAAGGACGTCGAGTACGCGACCTGGCACGCGCGCGGTCACCTCGAGCGCTTCGGGATACTCCTCGAGTCCGTCCTCGCCGGTCCGGCGGCCGCGGCCCACCTGGCCGCGAGCGTCGATCCCAGCTATGACGTCACCAGCGACGCCGAGCTCGCCGCGCGCGTGACGCAGCTGATCGGAGTCTGACACCGCGACGACATCCGATACGGTCCAGGCCGAGCTGTAGCGTCTGTCGGCACTCAGCGGGAACCTCCGGCCGACGAGTTCGTCGGTGAAGATGGAGCGAGCGGAAGACGCAGCACGAACTGGGTTCGCGGTGACGTGGACTCGAGCCAGATGGATCCGCCATGTCGCTCCACGACGGCTCGCGCGATCGCTAGGCCCAATCCGCTGCCGCCCCCCTCGCGCGAGCGCGCCTCGTCGAGTCGCGTGAAGCGATCAAAGATCCGTTCGCGATCTGACTCTGCAATCCCCGGGCCGTCATCGAACACGTTCACGTCTACGACGTTCGCGTGCGAGAGAACGTCCACGACCACCTGGCTGGTGGCGTGGCGCACCGCGTTCTCCACGACGTTCCTGATCGCCCGCGACAGGTCACTCGCGTTGGCCTCAACGTGAAGTGGCGAGGTGGCGTGGCACTCGATGGACACGAGTGACCAACGCGACGCGTCGTCGCACTCGATCTGAGTGATCGCTGCGATGTCGACGACCTCGCGCTCGCCCGATCGCGATCCCTCGTCGTGCTGGGCCAGAACGAGGAGGTCGTCGATGATTCGCCTCATGCGCTCGAGGTCTCCGAGGAGGTCCCGCGCCGATCGCGTCCAGTCGGTCACGTCGGGGTGAGCGAGGCTCACCTCCACTTCGGTGTACGCCGCGGCGAGCGGGCTCTTCAGCTCGTGGGAG
>JAJZSX010000288.1 GCA_021849435.1 Actinomycetes bacterium
GAATGAGAGCGACGCGACGAAGGAATCCCATACGTCGCCGTCGGGGGCGAATTCACCGAATTCGTCAACGGAGTCGTGCGCGAACGAACGGAAGTCCTCACTCGAGACGGCGAAGGCTGCCGGGGCCGACCCGATGATCCGGTAGTCCTTCGGGAGCAGCCCGGCTAAGGCCAGGTGGTAGAGCCCCGGGATGATCTTGCGTCGTGCGAGATCGCCTGTCGCGCCGAAGAGAACGATGACGTAATTGGCGGGGACCCCGACATCTGTTTCGATCGGGTGGGTACTCACCGGAGAAGACCGTCTAATCGAGTGACTCGCGAGGTTCGAGGTGGGGTCATCGTCAAGACGGCTTCTCGACGTGGCCGCCGAACTCCGAGCGCATGGCCGAGAGGAGCTTCGCCGTGAATTGCCCGCGCTCGCGCGACTCGTAGCGTTGCCAGAGTGCGGCGCTGATCACGGGCGCGGGGACCGACTCGTCGATCGCGGCCTGCACGGTCCAGCGGCCCTCGCCCGAATCGGAGACCCGGCCGCTGAATTCGCTGAGTTCCGGCGAACCGGCCAGTGCGTCGGCGGTCAGGTCCATCAGCCACGAGCTGATGACCGAACCGTGCCGCCAGACCTCGGCGACCTCGGCGACGTCGATGTCGTAGGCGTAGAAGGCGGGATTGCGCATCGGCGTGGTCTCGGCGTCTGCCTCGACTTCGGCCGTTCCCGCATTCGCGTGTTTGAGGATGCTGAGCCCCTCCGCGATGGCCGCCATCATGCCGTACTCGATACCGTTGTGCACCATCTTGACGAAGTGTCCGGCACCGTTCGGTCCGCAGTGCAGGTAACCGCTGGTCGCGGTGCCGGGCCGTCCCGATCGCGCCGCCGTCGCCAGGACACCATCGTCGCCGGGGCTGATCGAGCGAAAGAGCGGTTCGAGTCGGGTCACGACCATCGTCTCTCCGCCGATCATCAGGCTGTAGCCCCGCTCGAGGCCCCAGACGCCACCGCTCGTCCCACAGTCCACGTAGTGGATGTTCCGAGTGGCGAGCGCTCTCGAACGGACGATGTCGTCCTGGTAGAAGGAGTTTCCGCCGTCGATAACGACGTCGCCGGGTTCGAGATGGTCGAACAGTTGGGTCACGGTGTCTCCCGTGATCGCCGCCGGCAACATGAGCCAGATGGTCCGCGGTGCATCGAGTTTGGCGACGAGGTCCTCGATCGACGAGGCGCTAACCACACCCTCAGGTTCCAGCGCGGTCACCGCCTCGGGATTGACGTCGTAGGCCACGCAGTGGTGGCCGTCGCGGGTCAGTCGTCGAACGATGTTCGCCCCCATGCGTCCGAGCCCGATCATGCCTAACTGCATTGGCGATTCCGTGGTCATCAGGAGTTCCTTCCGTTGAGTTCTCGATAGTGCTCGATCAACGCGTTCGTGGAGGAGTCGTGGTTGAGCGCCGGTGCGTCGTCGGTGAGCTCGGGGACGATCGCACTGGCGAGTGCCTTGCCGAGTTCGACGCCCCACTGGTCAAAAGAATCGATCCCCCAAATCGCGCCCTGCGTGAAGACCGCGTGCTCGTAGAGCGCGATGAGTGAACCGAGCAGTTTCGGTGTCAAGACGTCTGCGAGCAGGACATTGGTTGGCCGGTTCCCCTCCATGACGCGGTGCGCGACCACGCGCTCGGGACTGGCGTCGCGACGGACTTCGTCGGCGGTCTTGCCAAAGGCGAGTGCCTCGGCCTGGGCGAAGACGTTCGCGCTCAAGATGTCGTGGTGGTCCCCGAGGGGGTTCAGGCTCCGTGCGAATCCGATGATGTCGACAGGGATGATCGACGTGCCTTGATGAATGAGTTGATAGAAGCTGTGCTGGCCGTTGGTGCCGGGCTCACCCCAGTAGACAGGTCCGGTCTGGTAATCAACGGCGGTGCCGTCGAGGGTCACGTGTTTGCCGTTGGACTCCATCGTCAGCTGCTGGAGGTACGCCGGCAGGCGTTTCAAGTACTGGTCGTAGGGCATGACCCCGACGGTGGTACAGCCGAGGAAATTGCGGTTCCACACCCCGAGCAGACCCATCAGGACCGGGAGGTTCTCCTCGAAGGGCGCGAGGCGGAAGTGCTCGTCCATCTCGTGGAAACCCGACAGGAGCTCGGCGTAGGCGTCGGGACCGATGGCGAGCATCGTCGAGAGCCCGATGGCCGACGTCATCGAGTATCGCCCACCGACCCAGTCCCAGAATCCGAACATGTTCGCGGTGTCGATACCGAAGGCCGCGACCTGCTCGGCGTTGGTCGACACGGCGACGAAGTGCTTGGCGACGGCCGCGTCGTCACCAAGTCGCTCGAGGAGCCAAGCCCTGGCAGAGTGCGCGTTGGTGAGCGTCTCCACCGTGGAGAAGGTTTTGGAGGAGATGATGAACAACGTCTCGGCGGCGTCGAGGTCGTGCACCGCCTCGACGAAATCATCACTGTCGACGTTGGAGACGAAGCGAAAGGTCAGGTCGCGCTGGCTGTAGTAGCGAAGGGCCTCGTAGGCCATCACCGGTCCAAGGTCCGATCCGCCGATACCGATGTTGACGACGTTCTTGATGGATCGGCCGGTGAAGCCTTGCCACTGGCCCGTTCGGACTCGGGTGGCGAAATCGGCCATTCGATCGAGCACTGCGTGAACCTCGCCGACCACGTCGACGCCGTCTACGACGAGGGACGTCGCGAGGGGCATTCGAAGCGCGACGTGCAAGACGGCGCGGTCTTCGGAGACGTTGATGTGGTCGCCACGAA
The DNA here is from genome assembly GCA_021849435.1 of Actinomycetes bacterium. The sequence goes on from JAJZSX010000288.1 coordinate 2,763, forward strand.
ACATCGCGTCGCGTCGTTCGGCGAGGTCTGATTCGCGCGCGAGTTGCAGGAGCAGTTCCAACGTCTCGTCGGTGATCCGGTTCTTCGAGTAGTCCAGATAGATCCCCGCCGCCTGCGCACGAAGGCGGCGGCCGCGTTCGGGGTCATCCTCGAAGAGCTGACGCAGGTGGCGGTGGCCGATGGTCTCAACGTGGTATTCGAGTGCTCGCCAGGCTGGACGGTCTCGAAGTGGGGTTGGCGTCACGGTGGTCCCTTCATGGTTGAAGTCGAAGCGTCACGACTCGACAGTAGAACGAGCGAAGGAGGTACGCTTCACGTCGCTCCGGTAATCGGCCCGCCGGGTCACGCGGCGGTCTCCGAGGCGTCGATGGCGTCGAAGTTGTCGGGTAAGTCCGGTGGCACGTCGAGTCGAGCGACACCGATCCGGTAGTCGTTTAGCCCGTAGTAGACGTCGTAGCGATGGGGCTGGCCGATGTCGTCGCGCCGGTCGATCCCGGTGGGGAAGACAACGTCCGCCGGCGTAGCGCGAGGTCCGCTCGACGGAGTGGGTGAAAGCAGGGGGGTCGGACTTCGATAGAGGATCTCACTGGGGTGCTCCAACGAGAGGATCATGACCCCGGCCGCGTACGTGAGGCGATCGGTGCCGGTCGTCGGGTCCGGGACATCACTCACCCCGTGATAGACGACGAGCCAGCCGTGACGACAAATCACCGGCGGGGTGCCACTGCCGATCTTTAGCTGTTCCCAAGGAGACTCGGGCGTCGCGAGTCGGTGGTGCGATGTGAAGGATAAGAGCTGGGCCGGGTCCATGCCCGAGAAGGGCATCGTGCTGTAGGAGATCCAGATGCATTCGCGATAGTCGTCCACGACGTGACTGCCGTCGGCCGCGCTGATCTCCTCGGCTCGGGTCCCCGGGAACAGTGGTCGGTGCAGGATGGCGAGCTCTGGCCGGTCGAAGGGATTCGGGATGGCGACGGGAAAGCACGCGGCGTCCTTGTTGTCGACGCCATCGAATTCGATGTGCTCGAAGGGATCGAAGGTGGCGAGACCAAGTCGTTGCCAAGTGAGCAGGTCCTTAGACATGGCGAGGGCGATCCGTGGGCCATCGGGGGAAAACGCCGTATAGGTCATCACGTAGTGTCGCAGCGGCTCGACGTAGCTGATTCGAGGGTCCTCACAGCCGCCGCCGTCGGGGCGTAGCTCGTAGGGCGCCTCCGGTTCAAGCGCGACACCGAGACGCTCGACCCCCCGTGGTTCGCCGTCGTCGTCGAAAACGACCCTCATGATGCCGATGCGTGAGTAGTTGCCG
>JAJZSX010000289.1 GCA_021849435.1 Actinomycetes bacterium
CCGCCACCGCCCCCACCAGGGCGGCCAGAGCGATCACGTCGACACCGAGCCGGCCGTGGCGCAGGCTCTTGACCATCGAGGAGAGCGAGAGGACCGCACCGACGCCCGCGACGACCACCCAGGTGGCGTCGCCCGCGCCGCCGGCCGACGCCGCGTGGAGGGCGCCTCCGAGCCCGAGTCCGACGAGCGCCACCACCAAGACGAACATTGTCAGACGCTGACGCACCCACGACAGGCCCGACGCCGCGGAAGTGGTCATATCTTCGACCCTAGGATCAGCGCCGCGCTTCGGCCAGGGGCGAAGGTCTCTTCACCACTGACGAAAACTCCGAGTGGCCGCCGACCAACCGACCGGCGGCCACTCGGCGGGCGGCTCAACCGCGCTTGACCGCGATCTTGTGACTCATCTCACTCGCCGACGTCTCGGGAACGTGGATGCGCACCTCAAGCACGCCATCCTTATAGGACGCCGACACGTCCTTGTCGCGCACGCCCTTGGGCAGCGGCACGCTGCGCGTGAGGGAGCCGTATCGGAACTCGCTGCGGTGCACGCGGTCGCTGTCGTGCTCGTGGGATTCGCTCTTCTCGGCCGAGATGACCAGCATCCCCTCGGCGATTTCGAGCTCGATGTCTTTGTCCGGGTCGATTCCGGGCAGTTCGGCACGTACCACCATGTCCTCACCCTCGCGGAACTCTTCGATCGCGAACATCGGGCGCCAGAACCCCTCCTTCAGGAAGTCGTCGAACCATTGACGCGACGTCCACGGAAAGAGAGTCAGACCACCCGGCTCGTCGAAGTGCTTCTTCAGCATCTTGGTGTCAGACATACCAACCTCCACTTCGGGAGTGGTCACCGCCCCACCCTGAGGCGGTGGCTCTGCTTCCATTTCGACGCTAGGACGGACCCGAGAACTTGTCCAATCGGCTCGCGGTATCGCCCCGATCGGCTCTGGCTAGCCCAGTTCCTCGCCCCCCGAGAACTGGCTGTGATACAGGTCGAAGCCCCCACGGCAAAGTTGGTTGGTGGAGGAGTAAGGCAAATAGCCTCTCCGCCAGCCGTCTTCTACGCCGTGGTTTCTCCTACGCGCCGACCAAGGTCAGCGTTTCGGTTGACGCTTCATCGGGGTGAGCCTTGACGACGAGCTTGCGCCGCTTTGGTCTTACCTCCCCTCCACGTCCAGCCACGGAGCGTGTCCCCGCGGAGGTGGGTTGACTGGTGCACCTGGCCAGGTTGATCGCCGCGTTGTGGTCGCGGTCCATCGTGAGACCACAAGTCTCACAGTGATACGTCCTGATCTCCAAGGGCAGCTTGGCTTTCACTGCCCCACACGAGCTGCAGGTTTTACTTGACGGGAAGAATCGATCGGCCCTGACAACGGTCGAGCCGTACCAGGTGGCCTTGTACTCGAGCTGGCGGACGAACTCTCCCCAGGCGGCGTCACTGATGTGAGTGGCGAGGGTGCGGTTCTTTAGCATCCCCTTCACGTTGAGGTCCTCAACGACGATGCGGTCGTAGTTCTTCGCGAGCATCGTGGTGGTCTCGTGGATGAGGTTGCGCCTCGCGTTGGCGATATCGGCGTGGACGTTCTGGACTCGCTGGTTCGCACGGCGCCACCGGTTCGACGGGGCGACCCCCTTTCGAGGTCCGCAGCGACGAGAGGCCACGCGCTGGGCTCGGGCCAGCCGTGCCTGGCGCGATTGGTAGTGCCTCGGGTTCGCCACGGAGAGGACCTGCGTGCCGTCAGGCGTGGCGCCGGTGTAGAGGGTGGTGAGCCCCACGTCGATGCCGATCACCCGCGCGGGTGATCGTGGTGCGGGGATGACCCGGCTCATCTCGGCGGTGAAGGCGAGCGTGTAGTTTCCCCAGCGCTCGGTGACCGTGACCGACAGGATCCGGGCACGACCGCGCTCGAGGTGGCGGTAGAGCTTGCGCATCGACTCGTAGGTCTTGATATCACCGATGCGACTGAGTCGCACGTGGTGTGAATCAACGAGGCGGGTGGAACCGCCGGCCAGAGTGAAGGACTCACTTCGTCCCTTGGACTTGAACGCGGGTACTCGCGTGCGTCCGGCGAAGTAGTTGGCGAAGGCCTGGGCGAGGTGCAGCTGCGCGTAGTTGTAGGTCGACGAGGCGTTATCGGTGAACCATGGCGCGGACTCTGCTCTGCGCTCGTACCAGAGCTTCTGGAGGTCCAACTGGCGAGTGCCGAGGTAACTCTCCCGGGTGACTTCTTCACCGGACTCCTTCTTGTCCCGGTTCTCCTTCCAGTTCGCGAGGACAACACCCAGCAAAAAGTTGTGACAGAACCGCGATGCCCCCGTGTGACTCGCGAGCAGTGCACGTTGCGCCGGTGTGGGGTCGAGCAGATACGAGAAGCCCTGGTGAATCATGGTGAATGTCGCCTCGGGCATGCGATCAGTATCGCCCCGGGGTGTGACGTATTTGCCTTACTCCTTCACCAACCAACTTTGCCGCGGGGTGGTCGAAGTAAACGCCGCGACGCGCGAGGAGGTCCTCGTGGCTGCCGTGTTCGACGATGCGACTCGCGGCCATGGCGATGCGCGACGCCCAGTACACGGCGACGATGGCCACGCCACCGATCGCCAGGGTGATGGCGAGCATCGCCGCGCCGGTGCGCAGGATGTAGCCCAGGTTGCCCGTCACCACCCCGTTGTTGATGATCGCCGCGTTGAGGTTGGTCAGGTAGAGATTGCCCACGGTCTGGGCCACCAGGAGCACCACCACGAGCGCGACCGACCCCGTGCGACTACGAAGATACGTGCGCATCAGGCGAGTGAGCATTCACCGCCCACTTTAAGAGTGTCTCGACGTCCTCTTCGGACTCACAACGGGCCGAAAGTCGGTTCGTGGAGGTGCGCCGGCTCTCGGCGGCCGCCGACGCTCAGGCTGCGGGTAGCGACTGGCGCGGCGTCACGTGGCGCAGCCTCGTGAAGACGACGATGTTGGACTCGTAGTGCCCCGTTTGGTGGTCGAAGGCGCCGCCGCAGGTCACAAGCTGCAGGGCCCTCACGCCGCGAGAAGCGTAGACCAGAGCGTCGGGGAAGTCGTTCTTCGAGTACTGCACGACCCCGGTGACGGCGAAGGTCGCACGCACTCCGTCAGCGAGTGTCACGTTGACGCTGTCTCCGACCGCCAGGGACCGCAGCCGGAAGAACACGCCCGGACCACGGTAGGAGTCGACGTGGCCGAGGATGACCGATGACCCGATCTGTCCGGGTGTCGGACCGAGATCGAACCAGCTCGCGTAGGCGGTCGAGTTGGGAACCTGTACCTGTCGATTCGCCTGCAGACCTACCTCGCCGAGGCGGGTCGACACACCGATCGAGGGGATAGAGAGTTCGACCGGTCGCGACGACGCCACCGGCTGCGGTGCGCTGCGAACGTGCGTCGTGGGCACCGGATTCGGACCACTGCGCACGGGCGTCGTGGACACCGGGCTGGTCCCGGCGACGACGACGACCGGCGGCTGATGGCGCGGCAGCAGACCCCACAGCGAGATCGTCGCGACAGCCAGTGCGGCTGCCGCGACGATCCACCACATCGTTTCGCGTCGAACGGATCGACTACGAGCCAATGTTGTCTTCGCTAGAGGATCCATCGGCCGTTACACGGCGTCGACGGGCGGAGATCGCCATGACGCCCGCGGCGATCATGAGAGCGGCGCCACCGAAACCGAGCAAGTCACGCGGCGTCGGTCCCGACGTCGCAGTTCCGCCAAAGCCCGTCTTGGGCGCGCCCAACGGGATGACCGGAACAGTGGTGCGCGACGTGGGCTGCGTGGTCGGTGTCGAGACGACCGTGGTGGTCGTGACCGGAACCGTCGTGGTCGTGACCGGAACCGTTGAGGTCGACGTCGTCGTTGACGTCGTGGTCACGTTCGAGCACGCGGGCACGGTGATTCGGTTGGAGTCAAGGGTGACCGCACCGGTGCGAGCGAGCACGCGACCGCTCACGGCGGCCCCCGTATCAAGAGTCACCGAGGTCTGCGCCTCGATCGTGCCGGCGAAGGAGCTCGTCGAACCGAGAGTGGCCGAACTGGTGAC
>JAJZSX010000290.1 GCA_021849435.1 Actinomycetes bacterium
GGCACCGAGAACTCGTCGACTGGGTGATGTCGCCAGTCGAGAGGCCACGATGAAGGCCTGCGGCGTAGTCGTGGCGAAGCAGCAGGGGCATAGTTGGGCACCGACCCCGTCGAGCGGTTCAAGAGTGAACGTGGGAACCACTTCGAGGGCCCCCGAGCCGGCCAACATCCCGTTGGTCGGTGGGAAGACCCGTTGCCGGTCGAAGCCTTCAAAGTGGGACGGAGGACCCGTAGTAGTCCGAGGTCGGGAAAGCCGACTACATGGCGAAGGGGTCCAGCGGATTCGCAGTTACTACGCACTACCCAGAGCGCGCTGATGAACATCGGCGAACCGTGGCCCGACCTCGAAGAGGCCGAACTACGGGTATGGGTGATGCAGACGAAACTGCACCGGTGGGCGATCACTGATCCTGATCGTTGTTTTGATGACCTCCACAACCTCGTCTACGACCCGTCGTTTCTGGTCGTGGCGTGGAGTCGAGTCAGGGATAACAAGGGAGGCCGCACGGCCGGTGTCGATGGAGTGATTCCTCGCTCCCTCGATGCGAATGTTGGCGACGTACTGGCCGAGTTGCGAGATACCCTCAAGGCTCGTCGGTTCATACCCCAGCGGGTGCGCGAGAAGTTGATTCCGAAGGCGAACGGCAAAGTCCGTCGCTTAGGAATACCGACCGCCACCGACCGAACCGTGCAGGCCGCTCTCAAGTTGGTTCTGGAGCCCATCTTCGAGGCGGACTTCAAGCCGTGCAGTTACGGCTTTCGCCCGAAGCGCCGAGCCCAAGACGCCATCGCCGAGATTCACTACTTGGGCTCCCGCACTTACGAGTGGGTGTTCGAAGCGGATATCACGGCGTGCTTCGATGAGATTGACCACGTGGCCCTCATGGACCGCGTGCGTCGTCGCATCAAGGACAAGGCAGTCTTGGCTCTGGTGAAGGCGTTTCTAAAGTCCGGCATCCTCTCTGAGGATGGACTGGATCGCAGGACCATTACCGGCACTCCCCAAGGTGGCATCCTCTCACCGTTGTTGGCCAATATTGCGTTGTCCGTGATCGACGAGCACTTCACCCAAAAGTGGGAAGCGCTCGGACCTTCGTGGACACGCGCCAAGGCTCGTCGCGAAGGAACTCCGGCCATGAGGCTCGTGCGCTACGCGGACGACTTCGTGGTCATGATTCACGGAACGCGAGACGACGCGCAAGCGCTCTACGGCGAAGTCGCAGCAGTGCTCGCTCCGATGGGACTGCGCCTCTCGGAGGAGAAGACCAGGGTCTGTCACATCAATGAAGGTTTTGACTTTCTTGGTTGGCGCATCCAGCGTCGGCGGAAACGAGGCCAAGAAGGCAAGTGGGCGGTCTACACCTACCCGTCGAAGAAGGCTCTGCTTTCGGTGATGGAGAAGGTGCGCAGTCTCACTCGCCGGGAGAAATACAAGACACTCGCCCACCTGCTGCGCTCGCTCAACGCGGTGTTGCGGGGATGGTGCAACTATTTCCGTCACGGTGTTTGCAGCGCGACGTTCGGCTACCTCGACCACTTCGCGTGGTGGAGAGTCGTCGGATGGTTGCGCAAGCGGCACCTGGGGCTGAATTGGGGAACGCTTCGCCGAAGATACTTGGTGAACTGGCAGATTCGAGACGGGCGAACAGAAATGTTCCGACCTAACACGATTCCAATAGTTCGCTACCGATTCCGAGGCGCACGCATTCCCACACCATGGACGATGACACAGTCAGGATCAACCGCGCCAGCGGCATAACTCCGTGGAGAGCCGGATGCGGCGAGAGTCGCACGTCCGGTTCGGAGGGCGGGCCGGAGAAACCCACCAGCAGAAATGTTGGCAGGGCGCTCCGGTCCGACCCCTACACCGAACACCCGACGGGTGAGGGCACGCTCTACATGGCCTCGATCGAAGACGCCTTCTCGGGGCGCATCGTGGGCTACTCGATCGGCCCGCGCATGACCCGGCACCTGGCCTGTGCGGCTCTTCGCAACGCAATCGCCTTGCGCGAACCCGACGGCACCATCTGTCACGCCGACCGAGGATCGCAATTTCGAAGCCGGGACTTCGTCATGCTGCTAAAGAACAACGGACTGGTCGGTTCCATGGGACGCGTCGGCGCCGCGGGTGACAACGCCCGCATGGAGTCGTTCCACTCACTGTTGCAGAACAACGTGCTCGACACGAAGAAGTGGGAGACGCGCGAGGAACTGCGCATCGCGATCGTCACTTGGATCGAGCGGACATACAACCGTCGGCGCCGCAAGCGCAGTCTCGGTCGCATGACGCCAGTGGAGTTCGAAGCCGTGTTTCAGGCCGTTGACGATGCGCATGTCGCAGCGTGAAACTATGGAAAGGAACTGTCAACTAAATCGACAGCAGCGCGGCTGTCGTCGGCGACTAGAGGCCTTTGGGGGGTCTCCATCTAACCGGAGTGGATTTCGCCAACTCGCAGTAGGGTCACGAGTGTGCTGGTCGCTTCTCGTGCTCACTGGGACTATCCCGCTGATTTTGGCGAGTTCGCCACGTGGTTCTCGACGGACGCTGACTGCTTGGACTATCTGAGGTGGTTGCGTTGGCCCAACGGCTTCGCCTGTGGGGTCTGCGGAGAGTCGGGCTGGCTCAACGGGGACGGGCGCCATGAGTGCTCATCGTGTCACCTACGCACAAGCGTCACCGCCGGCGCCATCTTCGACCGCACACGGACTCCCCTCACGGTCTGGTTCTACGCGGCGTGGCTTTTCGCGACAAGCAAGGACGGCATCTCAGCTATGGCGTTACAGCGCCAACTCGGTCTTCGCAGTCACCAGACAGCCTGGACGATGCTCACCAAGCTGCGGACCGTCACGGTCAATCCTGGTCGCGACCTGCTGACAGGAGATGTGGAGGTCGACGAGACCTTCTACGGCGGGCGCACGCCGGGTCAGCGAGGAGGCCGCCAGTACGGCGCGAAGCTGCCCGTAATCGTGGCCGTCGAACGCCGTCAGCCCCGCGGGTTCGGTCGCTGTCGAATGGTCATCGTCGATCGCATCAACCACGCGACCCTTCGCCAGTTCCTCGTCGAAAACGTCGCACCTGGCTCAACGATTCACAGCGACGGGCTCAACTCCTATATCCGAGCCACCAGGGGCCTTTACACGCTCAACGCGCAGCCGGCCCCTGGCGTCTTAGCGACGGTCGTACTGCCGGGAGCCCACCGGGTGGCCTCGCTCTTCAAGCGCTGGATGCTCGGCACCCATCAGGGCAGCGCCGACTGGGACCACCTGGCCCTGTATCTGGACGAGTTCGTCTTTCGATTCAACCGACGAACGAGTCGCCATCGGGGCCTTGTGTTCTTCCGCCTGATGGAGCAAGCGGTTGCGCACGGCCCCGCGCCCTACCACGAACTCATCGTCACCCCGCGTCCCAAGCGAGTTCCGCCCACGCCACCAGTGCCGGCGCTGCGCGGACGAACGCTCACGCTCGAGAGACCTCGGGCAGGCCGACCCTGGAGAGGCTGAAACGAGCTCTCGCGCGGGCGCCACGTTGAGGGTGGCTTACGACGGGCGATGCTGGATGGCGCGCCAGACCCACGCGGCCTCAACAACGACCAGCAGGCCGAGCACGACATAGGCACCGACCGCGCCGGCAAACTTCCCGACCACTAAGGTCAGCAGCACTATGGCGACGAGTGTCAGCCAGAACTTGACCGCACCAAATACGAACCTCATCTCGCCACCTAAAGACCGTTGAGTTTCTTCAAGTACCGTACCCCTTCGGCAGTGAATGCCAATCGATCGTCTTGTACCTCTGGCAAACCGAGGCCGCGGTGGGAAAACCACCAATCTCGCGTTTACTCCGGTTAGATGGAGACCCCCTAGAGGCCTAGTCTGACGCGACCACGCCTTACCCACGCTTTGCCCACGGAAAGTGAGCAAGGACAGGTAGAAACTGGTAGAAACTGAGAGGCGATGATCTTTCTCGCAACGAGCAGAATGGAGGACCCCAGTGATTCCAAGGCCTTTGGGCGCTTGGGCTTTGGTGGGCCGCCCGGGTCTCGATCCCGGCACCTTGGGA
>JAJZSX010000291.1 GCA_021849435.1 Actinomycetes bacterium
GAAGGAGTTGGGGGCGAGCGATGAGCACCGTTACCCCCTCGCCGTCGTCGAAGACCTCCCAGTCCTCGTTGGAGTCGAAGTGGCTGGCGAAGCCCTTCACTGCGTCGTTCAGCCACTTCTCGGGCCAGCCGCGACGCTCGGCGATGAGCTCAACGATGTCCGTGAACTGTTGCGAGGGTGGATGCAACGCATCAACGTCGCGGGTCAACGCTTCTCGCCCGACCTGGAGAGCAACGGCCGCGCCGCCAACGACCTGCACCATGGCCGGCATGCTTGCGGCCCTTAGTTCTTGGGCCAGTTCCCGGAGTCCCTGGCGAACGTCTTCAGGGGTGAAGAAGAAACTCACACGCTCTCCAGTTCGGATCCGGCCAGGAGAACACCGTGACGCCGCAGGGCCGAGGGCACCTCCTGCTCCTTAACGCCGAATGTGACCATCCAGGGGCTGTCGAGCACCCTGGTGGTCTCGCGGACCCAACTCGGAATCGGGAGTCTGTCCCGTTGAAGGTGGTGTTCCACGATCGCCGCAACAGCCGCATCGTAGCGGGCGTCGCCGCATAATGGAGCCGGTGCCACGCAGAGGGCCACACGAACCGCTGGGTCGGCACCAACCAGATCGTCGCTGAGGCCGATTATGGCCCTGAACGCGACTGCGTGACTCCGCCGGGGTGAGCGCAGTTCCTGGTAGATCTCGTCAGCCCAATCGGCGGCCGCCCTGGCGCGTGTAGGGAGGGCGAACAGGCCGTATCCGGCCGCCGTGACGATGCGCTCGAGCGTTGCACCACGCGCGTCGTGTTCTGAGCTCTCGATCGCAGCGAGAGCGGGCTGCGTGATCTGAGCGCGGGCGGCCAGGGCGCGCTGGGTTAGCCCCTTGGCGCGACGAGTCTCTCGGAGGAGTCGGGCAATGGTCATCTTCATTCCTCCTGTTGATAGTATATTTACTATCATAGTGCTCGAAGGGTGGTGACATAGCGTTCTTCGTCAGCACCGTGACTGTGGAGCTGAGCCATAGTTCATTCCTCATTGACTGCGGTTGCACCGCACGTTGTCGAAACGCGCTCATCGTCACGGGGCCCAGATGGAGCCTGACTGCCGGCGCCCGACGTGATGTGGAACCCGTTTCTGAAAACCGTCACCATTCGCGGGGCAGTATCGACACCTCGGTCGTCATCGATCTCGAAACGATGGACCCGTCCCACCTCCGGTAACTCGCAGTCAGCTCGATGACGATGGCCGAACTCGCGGCGGCCGCACGCCACCGACGACGTCAGTGAACGGGCTCGGCGTCAGGATCGTCGGCAACGCACCGAAGCGGTCGTTGATCCCCTGCCCTTTGACGTCGAGGCCGCTCGCGTCTACGGCCGGGTCTTCGCCGCGACTGTCACCACCGGCCGAAAAGCCCGCGGCGCACGGGCCATTGATCTACTGATCGCGGCAACGGCGTGCGCCGCGCAACTGCCCCTCTACACGCGTAACGCTGAGGACTTTATCGGCCTCGACGGCGTGGTCGAGGTGATTGCGATCTAACTCGCCCGACCTGCGACGATTTGAGGGATTTGAGGGATTCGAGGGATTTGGGCAAAGGGTAAACTACCTGATCGTCTGGTTCGAGTGAGATCCGATACTCGGGCACCCTCACCAGACGGTTCAGATTCTCACCACCTCGAGCGCCTTGCATCAGCAGCGACGGCTCGTGATGACTCGGGGCGCTCTGCGATATGAATCGTGAAGCAGTTCAGGCGAGCAACAGAGCTAGCAGTGGCGCGGGTACCGCCCAAGCGGGATTGCCGAGATCAAGGATCGACTTTGTCGCGAGGATGCCGGCACGATACTTCTTCTCCACCACCTGCGCCTGGGCGCGCCAGCCGGCGTCGACCCACTTGCCCTCGATCGGAACGCTCGAGCGCGTACCGGCAGCTGACGGAAGGGTCACAGGACCGAAGTCGACCTCATTGCCTGAGTCGGTACGTACGTAGCCGACGGTGTCGCCCGCCAGCCAGCGACCCTCGTCGTGCGTCTCGACAGCGGCGCCAAGCGCGACCCCGAGGGCGGCCTCGCTCAGGGATGTCATCTTTGGAGATCGCAAACCCGCGCGCAGACGACTTGGCAGCCACGCAAGCAGTGGGTCGGTTAGGTACACCTTGGACTGAGCACCGACGACGGGGCGTCCTTCGTCGTCGTGCTGAGGGATCCAAAGGCCGCCAAAGCTTGCGACTAGGCGGTTGAGCAGGGACGTCATTGCCGTTCTCGAGTTCGCCAGCACCTCAGCCATTGCCCGGACGCTCAAAGGACTCGTCATGTTTCGCATAAGCGCCTCGAGCAGCAACGGCAACGACTGCGGAGTTGAGTCTGGATCTACATCGGTCCGTAGCCACGCGAGTAGGTCCTGGAGAAACGCATCCGAGACGTCTCCAGCGCGCTGATATTCGCCGACCGCCCGAGGGAAGCCGCCACAAGTGAGGTACGCCTGCCATGCGAGGTCGTAGGCGTCGACATCGAAAGCCAAAGCCTCCAATGCGACGGCGACTGCTGGCGACTGGAGATCCGCCGGATGGACCGCTTCGGGCCGCACAAGTGCTGGGCGGGTAGCTTCAAGAAAGTTTCGGAAGGTCATCGGCAACAAGATGCGGACTCGACGTTGGCTGTTCGCGCCCGCGCGCCCGACGAGGAGGTTCCCTTCAATGTCTTCCTCTCGTCGCCAGCGACTCCCGGTGATCACTACGGTGTCGTCTCCGAAGGCGGTGCCGTCTCGCGCCGCCTTAAGAACCGTGCTCCAGCCAGCAACGCCGCTTACCTCGTCGAGTAGCCAGACTCGACGCTGCGGTGTCGACACATCAGCGACCCGAGTGAGGTCTCGACCCACGGTGAGGGCTCGACGGAGATCTCGAGCGACGAAGCCGTCGCAGGGCAGGTAGATCACCTGTCGGGGATCGACCTCCGCTCGTGAGCAAAGATGCTCGGCTAACTCGAGTACGGCGATGCTCTTACCCACCCGTCGTGGGCCAGTAAGGACAACAAGGGTGTCAGAAAGAGGCGCTCTGGCGAGGTCGGCCAGGATAGTCGAGCGGTAGCCGAGGTCGTACGTCGCCCGATCGCGTAGCAACCGGTTGTCGTGCACCCACGCCGTCGGGTCATTGCCCGCAGCTGTCAGCGGACATGAGAAACTCCCCAGCGGCGGACAGATTTCTCCCCGCTGACGGACACGAGTTTTCCCCGGCGGCGGTCACGAGTTCTCCCCAGAGATGACCGTCCACCACGCCGGTGTATCCACCGGTGACGTGGCTCCTCCTCGGAGGCTGGTTGGTGACAAGACCACCAACTCCGAGGAGGGAACCACCTATGAAGTCTGCCGAGGAAATCATGGAAATACTGGAAGCATTCGACTTGACCCGGTCCTACCGCGACGCCGCCGAGCTCGCGGACTGCGACCACCACACCGTCGCCCACTGGGTGGCTCGCCGCGACCGCGGCGAGCTGAGCGTGGATGCGACTCCGAGAGACCGGCTCACCGAGCCCTTCCGCGACAAGATCGACGAATGGGTCGACCAATCGGGCGGCAAGGTGCGCGCCGACGTCTGCCACGACAAGCTCGTCGCACTCGGCTATCAGGGCTCGGAGCGAACCACCCGCCGAGCGGTCGCGGCCGCGAAGAAGTCCTATAGCGCGGGCCGACGCCGGGTGTTCCGGCCCTGGGTGCCCGAGCCGGGGATGTGGTTTCAGTTCGACTGGGCCGACGGACCACTCGTTGGTGTGACCAAGACCTGGCTGTTCTGCGCCTGGTTGGCCTGGTCGCGCTTTCGGGTGGTGATCCCGGTGACCGACAAGACCCTGCCCACGCTCATCGCCTGTGTCGACCAGACGCTGCGCCGCTTTGGTGGCGTGCCCACCTACGCACTCACCGACAACGAGCGAACGGTGAGCACCGACCACGTGGCGCGCATCGCGATGCGACACCCACTCATCGTTCAGCTAGGACAGCACTACGGGCTCACCGTGGCGACCTGCGTGATCCGAGATCCCCAGTCCAAGGGTGGCGCCGAGTCGACGGTGCGC
>JAJZSX010000292.1 GCA_021849435.1 Actinomycetes bacterium
ACAAAGCCCGCTCGGCCGGGCGGGTCCAGTCCGTCGCGATCCGACTGGTCTGTGAGCGCGAGCGCGAGCGCATGGCCTTCACCGCGGCGTCGTGGTTCGACGTCGTAGCCAGCCTCGCCGGTGAGGCGGGTTCTCTCGAAGCGACCCTCGAAACCCTCGACGGCGGGTCACTCGCCACGGGCAAGCACTTCGACGCATCCGGCCGGCTCGACTCCTCGGCGGGCGTGGTCGCCATCGACGCGGCCACGGCCGACGCGATCGCGGACCGGCTGCCCTCGGTCACGGCCCGGGTCGAGTCGATTACCGCGACTCCGCGCACCCAACGCCCCCAGCCGCCATTCATGACCTCCTCGCTGCAGATCGAGGCCAGCCGCAAGCTGCGCTTTGACCCCGAGCGCACGATGCGTGCCGCGCAACGGCTCTACGAGCAGGGCTGGATCACCTACATGCGTACCGACTCGACGACCCTGTCCGACGAGGCGATCACCGCGGCCCGGCGACTCGCGGCCTCGCGCTACGGCGACGACTATGTCGCGGACCAGCCGCGTCGCTACGACCGCAAAGTGAAGAACGCCCAAGAGGCGCACGAGGCGATCCGCCCGGCCGGCGAGACGTTCCGCTCGCTCGAGGAGGCCCAGAGCCAGCTCGGTGGTGACGAACTCGCCGTCTATGACCTGGTCTGGAAACGCACGATCGCCTCCCAGACGGTCGACGCCCGGCTCACCCAGCAAAAGGTGCGCTTCGCCACGACCCTCGACGGCCTGCCCGGCTACGACCGGCCCGTCGCGGTCGGCCTGGGCGCGAGCGGACTTCGCATCGAGTTCGCGGGCTTCCGCCGGGCCTACGTCGAGGGGACTGACGACCCTGAGGCCGAACTCGCCGACCAGGAGCGCCTGCTGCCACCCCTCAACGAGGGTGACGTCGTGGCAATCACCGCCGCCACCGCCAAGCGACACGAGACCCAGCCGCCCGACCGCTACTCCGAGGCGACGCTCATCAAGAAGCTCGAGGACCTGGGCATCGGCCGGCCGTCGACCTACGCCTCGGTGATGAAGACGATCGACCGCCGGGGCTACGTCTGGAAGAAGGGCAAGTCCCTCGTGCCCGCCTTTCGCGCCTTCGCGGTGGTGAACCTGCTTGAGACCCACTTCGCCGACCTGGTCGACTACCAGTTCACCGCGGCCATGGAGGACCAGCTCGACGAGATCGCCGAGGGCCGCCAGGACCTCGAGCCGTGGCTGCAGCGCTTCTACTACGGCGACCCGTCGGCCACCACCGACTTCGCCCGGGTCGGCCTGCACCAGATGACCCACGAGACGCCCGACTTCGACTTCGCGGCGATCAACTCGCTGCCGCTCGGCCTCGCGCCCGACGGCCAGCCGGTGTCGGTGCGTTCGGGGCGCTACGGGCCCTACCTCACCCATGGCGAGGACCGGGTCTCGATCCCCGAGGCCACCGAACCCGACTCGCTGAGCGTTGAGCGGGCCCTCGAGCTGTTGTCCGCGCCGAGCAACGATCGCACCCTGGGCGTCGACGAGGCCACGGGCCTGCCGATCCTGTTGAAGGCCGGGCGCTTCGGGCCCTACGTGCAGGTCGGTGAGATGACCGATCCGAAGAACAAGCCCAAGACGGCGTCGCTCTTCTCGAGCATGTCGCCCGAGACGATGACCCTCGAGGACGCACGCCGGCTGCTCGCGCTGCCGCGTGAGGTCGGTCGCCACCCCGAGGACGGTCAGCCCATCCTCGCCCAGAACGGCCGCTACGGCCCCTACCTGACGTGGGGCAAGGAGACGCGCTCACTGGCGAGCGAGGACGAGATCTTCACGGTGGACCTCGCCGGGGCCCTCGCCCTGCTCGCCCAACCTAAGGCGCGCGGTCGGCGCGCGGCGGCGGGTCCCCTGCGCGAGCTCGGCGAGGACCCGGTCACCAAGCGCATGATCGTCGTGCGCACGGGCCGGTTCGGTCTCTACGTGACCGACGGTGAGTCCAACGCGACGTTGCGCCTCGGTGACACGCCCGAGACCATCACCCTGGACCGCGCCGGTGAGTTGCTCGCCGAGCGTCGAAACGCCGAACCCTCGACTCGTCGCGCACCGGCGAAGAAGACCACCGCGAAGAAGACCGCGGCGAAGAAGACCGCCGCCAAGAAGACCACGGCGAAGAAGACGGCCGCGAAGAAGTCCGCGGCCAAGGCGACCGGCGCCACGAAGCGCGCGGCCACCGCCGTCGGCTCGGCCGCCAACGCTGTGCTGACCGCGCGCGTTCGAAGCGACGATCGATGAGTCGCGGTCGCTTCGTCGTCTTCGAGGGCATCGACGCGAGCGGTAAGAGCACCCAGGCCCGACGCGTCGCCGAGGACCGAGGGGCTCGCTTCACGTTCGAACCCGGCGACACGCCCCTCGGCGTCGAGCTTCGCCGTTGGCTGCTCGACGCGAGCGCTCCGATGAGCGTGGTCACCGAGTCGCTCTTGATGCTCGCGGACCGCTCCCATCACGCCGCGACGGTCATCGAGCCCGAACTGGCGGCCGGCCGCTCGGTCGTGAGCGACCGGTACTGGGCCTCCTCGATCGCCTATCAGGGCTACGGCGGCGGGGTCGACCTCGCACTGCTGCGCGCGGCGACCGAGCTCGCCATCGGCACTTGCCAGCCTGACGTGACGGTCCTGCTCGACATCCCCGTCGAGCTCGCCGACGAACGGCGGCTGCGCGACCACCGCGACCGGTTCGAGTCGGCCGACGTGGACTTCCACGAACGCGTGCGCGCGGGGTACCTCGAGCTCGCCGCCGCCGACCCCGTCCACTGGCGTGTCGTCGACGGCGCCGTCGACCTCGCGACGGTCTCCTCGGCGGTCGACGCCGTGCTCGCCGAGGTGTGGCCCGGTGCCTGACGTCTTTGACCGCCTCGTGGGACAGACGCGGGCGGCGGAGCTGCTTCGACAGTACGTGCGCCACCCGGTGCACGCCTTCCTCGTGGCCGGACCGGACGGATCGAACCTGCGCGACACCGCGATCGCCATGGCGGCGGCGCTGCAGTGCGCCGAGCACGGCTGTGGAGCGTGCGAGGCCTGCCGGCTCGTGCTCTCGGGTGCTGACACCGACGTCACGGTCATCGAGCGCGCGGGCCTGTCGTGGCGGGTCGACGAACTGCGCGAGGCCGAGCGGCTCAGCCGCCGGCGCCCGCTCGGCGAGGGCTACCAGATCGTCATCCTCGAGGACATCGAACTCACGGTGACCGGTACCGCGCCGTCGGCGCCCGCACTGCTCAAGACCCTCGAGGAACCGCCGCCGCGCACCATCTTCGTGCTGACGGCCCACGAGACGCCGCCCGCGCTCGACACCATCGTGTCGCGGTGCCTCGAGGTGCGTCTACGGGCGCTCGGCGACGACGACGTCGCCGCGATCGTCATGGCCGACGGCGTCGAGGAGTCCCTCGCGCGCACCGCGGCGGCGGCGGCGAACGGCGACGTGCGTCGAGCCCGAATCCTCGCGCGCGACGAGGCGCTGGTGCACCGGGCGGCGCAGTGGCGAGCCGTGCCCGAGCGCTTCGACGGGTCACCGGCCGGCGCGACGCGCATCGTCGAGGAGATCGTGCGCGCGCTCGACGACGCGGTGGCACCGCTCGTCGCCCTGCAACAGGACGAGTCGGCGCGCCGCGCGGACGAGGCCCGCGAGCTCGGGCTGCGCACGGGGAGCCGGCGCGACCTCGAGGCCGCCTTCAAACGTGAGCAACGACGATTCCGTACCGACGAGCTGCGATTCGGGGTCCGAGTCCTCACTGAGGTCTACCGTCGGCGTCTGGCCGACGCACTCGAGGACGAGGTCGACGCCCGTTCCACCGACCGGGTCCGCGCGGCCATCGACGCGATCGAGGTGCTGGGGGAGGCCAACCGGCGCCTGTCGACGTCGCTCGACGAGAACCTACTGTTGTTCGACCTGATGCTGTCGCTCAGTTCGATCTGACGTCGGTCGGCCCCGACGCCATCGGGTAATCTGGCTTCTTACGCCTGGGTAGCTCAGTCGGTAGAGCAGCGCATTCGTAATGCGCAG
>JAJZSX010000293.1 GCA_021849435.1 Actinomycetes bacterium
CAGACTGAGTCTCACTCAGCGGCTGGCGATGACACGCGAAAGGGAACTCCGGCGCTCGTCGGGGCGAACAACTCCGTGAGGAGTGCAGCATGAGTGGACTCACTAGAACTCACTCGGTTGCAACGGAACTCGTGAGATGAGGTTGACGTATCGCCCGAGAAGCAGTACGGCTGCATCGTTGGTAGGCGCTTCATGAGGATTCGTCTCGCGAACACATGCTCCAGTGTTCATTCGCACTGCATCGGCCCGCGGCGTTGTGATTCAAGGCCGCGTGACAACGTGTAGGGAATCTAGGTGGGTGA
This sequence comes from Actinomycetes bacterium, assembly GCA_021849435.1. Next base: position 303 of record JAJZSX010000293.1, read on the forward strand.
TCACACCACGGCCTTCGGCGAAGGAACTACTTGTCGAAGTCGGGGAGTTTCGCGAGTCGTCGTCGCCATCGTGGCCGCGCACAGGTTGTCGACAACCTACGATGCGTCACAGCGCCCCTGCGCAGCCATTCATGGCGCGGTCACTGGACACACTACGAGACATCGTCGAATTAGTGCGTTACCCGAGGCCGGGACGGCGACCATCCACGGGTGATTCTCGCAAATGATGGGCGGCGTGTCGAGCTCCACTTCTCACGATGACGCCGCAGTCGAGCTCCGTGGCGCGTCTGCGGTGTCATCGCGGTCGTTGAGTCGTCGGCTATCGCGTCTGCAACCACGCTCCGCAATTGACGCCGATCTCGCGGTCGATTGTCAAGGGTGAACTCGCGACCAAGATCTCTTCGTCGTCGCCAATGCGTACGGGTTCACCGGTGAAGTTCACGACACAGCGAAAGTTCGGTCCCCGTCGAAGGGAGAGCACGCCGGTTGGACTGGGTTCCCAGGTGAACTCCCAGTCATCATCACTGAAGATGGCAGAACGCAACGCCAGCATGGACCGAAAAAGTCGTAGTGTCGACGTCTCGTTTTCGAGCTGTGTCGCCACGCTCATGTCAGCCCAGCCGCTCGGCTGTGGCAGCCACGTCTCGGAGCGTCCGCTGAACCCCAATGAGGGGCCACCTTTCTCCCACGGAAGTGGGACGCGACAGCCATCGCGGCCAATCTCTCGTTTGGCGGTTCGGAAGTAGATGGGGTCCTGGCGTCGGTCGTCGGGAATGTCCGTAACTTCCCAGAGGCCGAGCTCTTCTCCCTGGAAGATGCACGCCGAACCCGGTAGCGCCATCGTCAACAGGTACGCGGCGCGAGCACGCCGTTGTCCCGTCGTCGCGATCTCGCCGGGAGCGTTCGTGGTGGCCCCGTCATCGAAGCGCGACACGGTTCGCATCTCGTCGTGACTCGAGAGCGTCCACGTCATCCAAGAGTGGCCGGGGAAACTCGCGTCGTGCAGCGTCGTGATCATGTGGCGAAACTCATCGGCGTCCCACGAGATCTTGCAGAGGTCAAAGGACAGCGTCGACTGCAGTTCGTCGTGTCGGAGATATCGCGCGAGGCGATCGATGTCGCGTACCACTACTTCACCGAGCAAGAATTTCTCTGATTCGTACTCATCAGCTACGCGGCGCCACCGCCGCTGGACTTCGTGCACGCCCTCGGCGTCAAAAAACGGGACAGGGGCCCACTTGTCAGGTCGGTAGAGGTCGTTGGGCCCAAAACCCATGTCGCGGTAGTCATCGTCCTTGCCGATCGCCGCCACCGAGTCGAGGCGGAATCCGTCGACGCCGCGATCGAACCAGAACCGTAGGACTTCGTCGAAATACGCCCGTACCGTCTCGTTCCTCCAGTTGAGGTCGGGTTGACTCGAGTCGAAGAGATTGAAATACCACTGGCCCGGTGTGCCGTCAGCGTTTCGAGTTTGGGTCCATGCAGGTCCACCGAAGATGCTCTTCCAGTCGTTGGGTGGTTCAACACCTCCTTCACCACGGCCATCTCGGAAGTAGAACAGCTCACGCTCCTTCGAGCCTCGGGGGGAGGCCAACGCGGATTGGAACCAGGGGTGTTCACTCGAACAGTGATTTGCCACTAGATCGAGTACGACCCGCATACCGAGTCGGTGACTCGCGTCAATGAGCTCTTGCGCATCCGTCAGTGAGCCAAAGAGAGGACTCACGTCGAAGTAGTCGCTGACGTCGTAGCCACCGTCGAGCATCGGCGAAACGAACCAAGGGGAGATCCAAATCGCATCCACACCGAGTTCTTTGATGTAAGGCAATCGATCGGTTAGTCCTCTGATATCGCCGACGCCGTCGTTGTCGGTGTCGGCGAAGCTCTTCAGATAGACCTCGTAGATGACCGCCCTATGCCACCATTTTGCCGACGTGATCGTCTCGTCGTTGGGCGTGGCGAAGGGTGACGCACGGTGGATTGATTCACGAATCCGTTCCCGCGCTCCAACATCTGCAATCATGTAACTCCCTACTTTGCTTGTTCTATTCTTGGATAAACAGACAGAAATGCTTCATGTGAAGTGCCGCGCTGAGTCGGTCTGTTGATCGTCGAACAGGGCTCAACGTTCTGACTTCTCGAACTTCTTTACGGGTACTTCGCGTGACGTAACTACTGCGAGGAAACTTTCGTCGGTGTGACTTGACACTGATGATAGTGCTCTGTAGCATCGCGTGGAACCGGTTCCGACTTGGGAAGCCTACCGGGTCTTCGTTGGAGGAATGTGGTGGCGAACAAGCGTCCGATCAGTATCGCGGCCGTGGCCGTAGAGGCTGGGGTGGGCGTCGGTACGGTCTCGCGTGTGCTCAATGGGAGCGATCAAGTAAGCGAGTCAACTCGTCGGCGAGTTCTCGACACGATGGAGCGCTTGGACTATCGGCCGCTGCGTAGCGCGTCGTCACTCTCCAAGGGACGCACGGATGCTGTGGGCATTCTCGTATCGGTAATTACTCGACCATCAGTGATGGCACGTCTCGTCGGCGCGATCGACGTCTTGAGTGAAGCTGGTCTCGACGCGGTGGTCTTCAACGTTGAGAATCGGGCACAACTCGACCGCCATCTCTCGGCCATCATTGATCAGCGCCGTGTCGACGGCATTATTTCGATCTCACTTCGCATCCCCAAGGAACGCTTGACGCGCATCCGAAAACTGGCCATCCCGTGTGTTCTGATAGACAACAGTCTGCCGAGCCTTCCGTGCGTCTACATCGACGATGTTGCCGGCGGGAGGATGGCGACGGAGCACCTACTCTCGCTTGGTCACACACGGATCGGGTTTGTCGGGGACAACGCCCACACTGACTTGGGCATGTCCTCGTCTGAAGATCGGTACGCCGGTTACCTGATGGCCCTAGAGGCGGCGGGCATCGAACCGGACTTTGACTTGATCGCACGGGGACCACACTCGTCGGAGGCCGCGGCGGTCCTTACGAGCGCACTATTCGAACTGGGCAAGCGTCGCCCGACGGCGATTTTCGCTAGTTCGGACTCTTTGGCCATCGGGGCGGTGAAGGCCTCGCAACAACGCGGCTACGCGATTCCCGACGACGTCGCCATCATCGGCTTTGACAATCTCGAGATCTCATCGATCCTTGACATCTCGACCGTCAATCAGCCGTTGTTGACGTCGGGCATCAAGGGGGCGACCAAGATGGTGGCGATGCTCAACGGCGAGGGTGCGAAGCCGTTACGGGAGGAATTGCCGCTCGAGATTGTTCCCAGAGGGAGTTCGCTGGGGAGCCGACGAAACCGCTCGACGGCTCTCTACGGCGTGGTGGGGAGCCCGAGTGGTCTTCAGATTCTTCAAGGGGGAGAGGGGATGGCTTTATGACATTAATCAATCAACGAAAAGGGGGAAATATGAGCATCCATAGAACCATGAGGGTAGGGACATTACGCAAGACGCTGGTCGCTGCGGTCGCCTTCACGACCATCGGGGGTGCGACCGTCTTAGTGTCCAGCGGTGCGGCTCTCGCATCGACACACAAGAAGATCGGTGGTTCGGTATCGATCTGGGCGGAGTGGACGAGTACGGAGCAGCAGGACTTTAAAGCGGTGTTGCAGCCCTTCGAGGACGCGACCGGCATCCGGGTCCAGTACACCGGCAAGGGCAGCAATATGGATACGGCCCTCGCCGCTGCAGTCGCCGGCGGCGCGCCGCCGGCGGTGG
>JAJZSX010000004.1:0-16527 GCA_021849435.1 Actinomycetes bacterium
CGTCCACCCGAGTCGGGCAAGCCCTTGTACATCACCTGGGTGACGCCGTTGACCAGCGGGCCGTAGACGATGTAGCTGTGCCCGGTGATCCAGCCGATGTCGGCCGCCGTCCAGCAGATATCGGTGTCGCGCTTGACATCAAAGACGTAGTGATGCGTCGAAGCCGCCTGCGTGAGGTATCCCCCTGTCGTGTGGAAGATGCCCTTGGGCTTGGCGGTCGTGCCCGAGGTGTACATAATGACCAGGGTCTGCTCGGCCGGGAACGACTTCGCCTCGTGCTCGTCGCTCTGGCGGTCCACGACGTCGTGCCACCAGTGGTCGCGGCCCTCGACCCAGTGCACATCGCCGCCGGTGCGCTGGACGACCAGGACTGCCTTCACGTTGGGACAGCTCTGCAGCGCCTCGTCCACGGCCGGCTTGAGCGGACTGGCCGCGCCACGGCGGAACGCCCCATCAGCGGTGATCACGTACTGGCAGTCCGAGTCGAGGATCCGGCTCGAGAGCGCGTCGGCACTGAACCCCGCGAAGACCACCGAGTGGGCGGCACCGAGTCGCGCGACGGCCAGCATCGCGACAACAGCCTCGGGGATCATCGGCATGTAGATGGCGACGCGGTCGCCCTCCGTCACGCCCAATTCGGTGAGGGCGTTGGCCGCCTGACAGACCATGGCACGAAGTTGCGCGTAGGTGATCGTGCGCATCTCGCCCTCGGCGTCAGCGACCCAGTAGTAGGCGACCTTGTCGCCCCGGCCCTCGTTGACGTGGCGGTCCACGCAGGTCACGCTCGCATTGAGCGTCCCGTCACTGAACCACTTGGCGAATGGCAGGTCCCACTCGAGGGTCTTCGTCGGAGGCGTGTCCCAGTGCAAGCGGTTGGCCTCGTTACGCCACCAGGCCTCGAAATCGCGGTCCGCCTCCTCGTAGATGGACGGCTGCGCGTTCGCTTGGGCGGCGAACTCGGCGCTCGGCGCGAATGCCCGACGCTCGTCCAGCCAGGCTTCCAACTTTGCTTCGGTCATAACACTCCCCCAGTTTCGACAACTCGCGAACTATTCGGTGCGCCCATGGCGTCACCTTCTTACCTACCACGTCGGCGAGGCGCGCGTCAGACAGGCCCACAACGCCAACGACGCCCAAGCCGAATGGCTGGGCGTCGTTGGCGGTTGGGTCCGGTGGCAAGCCACCAGTGGCTCGTACCTTAGTCCGCGCCGCCGACGCCGCGTGGGACATTTCGACCCACCCGAAAAAAACTTCACTTCGTACTGCATCACACGGCGGCGCTGGGATCGGGCCGCAGCGCCGCCGTGTGAAGTGATGCAAATCGTGGGACTAGCTACGCGGGCCCACCGGGAACACCGTGCGTCCCCACGTCTCGTTGACCACGCCGGCCATCGAGGTGTACCAGGCGAGGATGGCCGTCAGGATGCCCAGCCAGCCACCGATCTTCACGAGGTTCGCATGACCGGCGTTCCAATTGCCCAATGTGAGGAAGACGAACGTGATCGACAGCACCACGAAGACCGAGAAGATCGCCGTGTTGGTCTTGGCCGCGGCGATCGTCATGTATAGCGTGAAGATCGTCCAGGCCAACAGCCACGCACCCACAGCTCCGCCCGCCATTGGCAGGTTGAACTTGACAATCGCGTAAAAGCTCAGCCAGAACGCTCCGTACGACGTGAAGGCCAGTGCGCCGAAGGTGTTCTTGCGGGCGAATTCCCACATTCCGGCGGCGAACTGCGCGATGCCACCGTAGAACAGTGCGAGCGCAACGGCGCCAGTCAAGCCGGCGCTCTCCTTGCCGTCAAACTTGAACAATCCTGCGTTCGTACAACTGAGCAGGAACGTCGTCATTGCAAAACCCGCCAGACCCAGAGGTCCCGGATCGGCAACTTTGTGTTCAGACATTTAATTCCCCCAAAATTGAATGCACCACAAACCATCGGAGTTGATGGCTCGTATCTGATTTAACACCCTCGGCACATTGCGCGACGGGATTCCTCGCCCAATTTTGAGGACTGAGTACGGCCAATGGTCACAAATTCCTTACGACGTGCCACTTCACCTCGATCGCGTCGCAGCTCTCAGTCGATAGCCCGTCGGAAACTGTTGACTAGTTCCTCAGTGTCGTCCGGGGACGCTCCGTCCAAAATCGTGCGCACCAGCGCCGAGCCCACGATCACTCCGTCGGCTAACTGAACGGCCTCGCGGGCCTGCTCGGGCGTGGTGATGCCGATACCCACATAGGTGGGCAGGTCAGTGGCCTGTCGAACGGCTGCGACGACTCGTGGCGCCACACCCAGATCGGACGAGCGGCCGGTGACAGCCATGCGAGCCGAGGCGTACACGAATCCCTCGCTCATGGCGGCGATGCGCGTCACACGCTCACTCGGCGTTGAGGGCGCAACCAGAAAGACGGTCGCCACGTCCACGCCGTGACAGGCGTCGCGCCAGGGCTCGGCCTCTTCGGGCGCGAGATCAGGAACGATCGCACCATCGATCCCGCTGTCGGCGAGCCGCCGAGCCGACGCCGCGAGGCCGTAGTGGTGAAAGACGTTGTAGTAGCTCATCGCCACGAACGGCACGTCGAGAGTCAAGCCGGCCACCTCGGCGCAGAGCGAGTCAAGCGTCGTCCCGTTGGCCAAAGAGCGCAGGCCCGCCTCTTGGATCACGACACCGTCCATCATGGGATCCGAGAAGGGTACGCCGATCTCGACGGCGTTGGCGCCACCGGCGACTGCTGCCTCGACGTGGCGTACCCAGTCCATCGTCACGCCCGCCATGAAGTACGGGACCAGGGCCTTTACCCCCGTCTCGCGCAGGGCCCGCAGATGACGTTCGAGGCTCTTCACGAGCCGCCTCTCAGAATCGAGAGAACCTGGGCCACGTCCTTGTCCCCTCGTCCGGACATGTTGAGCAAAACCTTCGAGCCCAGCGGGATCTCACGGCCGGCCTCACGAATCAACCAGGCCACCGCGTGCGCCGACTCGAGAGCGGGAATGATCCCCTCGAGTTCGCTCAGGGTGCGCAGCGCGTCGATGATCACCTCGTCGCCGACCTCGACGTAGCGGGCCCGACCGCTCGCGGCCAGATGGGCGTGCTCGGGACCGATGCCCGGGTAGTCCAAACCCGCGGAGATCGAGTGGGCCTCCTCAATCTGGCCAAACTCGTCTTGCATGATGAGAGAGCGCATGCCGTGCAGAACCCCCGGGCTTCCGTGGCCCACGGCGCTGCCTCCGGCAGCCTCGACACCAACGAGCTGGGCGCTCGAGTTCGCAAAGCCCGCGAATACCCCTGCCGCGTTGGATCCGCCACCCACGCAGGCCACGACGTAATCCGGAGTTCCCACGCGGATGTCGCGCAACTGGCGGGCCGCCTCGTGACCAATGATGCTCTGCATCTCGCGTACCATCCACGGAAAGGGGTGCGGGCCCATCACCGATCCGAGGCAGTAGTGGGTGTCCTCGACACAGGTCACCCACTCGCGCATGGCTTCGTTGACCGCGTCCTTCAATGTCCGACTGCCCGAGGTCACCGGCACCACTGTGGCCCCCAGCAGTTCCATACGAAAGACATTGAGCTCTTGGCGCTTGGTGTCGACTTCGCCCATGAAGATGGTGCACGAAAGGCCCAGGCGTGCCGCGGCGGTCGCGGTGGCCACACCGTGCTGACCGGCTCCGGTCTCGGCGATCACGCGTGACTTTCCCATCCGCTCGGTCAGAAGTGTCTGACCTACGACGTTGTTGATCTTGTGCGAACCGGTGTGGGCCAGATCCTCGCGCTTGGCGAAGATCGAGATTCCCAGCCGTTCCGAGAGTCGCGTGAGTGGCGTGATCGGCGTAGGCCGACCGGCGAAGTCCGCTAACACGCCCTGGTACTCAGCGAGGAACTCGCGGTCCGACCAGGCGTCGAGGAAGGCGTCTTCGAGCTCGAGGCAGGCGGGCATCAGGGCCTCGGGCACGAAGCGACCGCCAAACTCGCCGAAACGTCCGAACTCGTCGGGCGCCGACATGTAGACGGTGTCCTCAGCCATGGTGCTCCTCTCCACCTTCAAAGTAGCGGAGTGCATTGCGAACGAAGGATTCGACCTTCTCGCGATCCTTCACCCCGGGCGAGGATTCCGATCCACTCGCCACGTCACAGCCCCACGCACCCACCCTGGCCAGCACCTCGGCCACGGTGTCAGCGCGTAATCCACCGGCCACGATGATGGGCCGGTCCCAGTGACGACGTGTGACCGCGCTCCAGTCGTGAGCCACGCCAGATCCCGGACGGGGTCCGTCGATCAGGTAGGCGTCACCGACGCCGCTCGCGGTGTCGAGCTCGTCCACCGACAGCACTTCGATAAGAGTCAGACCCCGTTCTCGCGCCAGGGTTGCGACCCCCTCGGCCAGTTGACCGTGCACCTGCAGCGCGTCGAGCTCGACTGCGTCAAGCGCGCGCGCGACGTCGTCATAAGTGGCCCGACGAAACACGCCCACGCGAACGAGCGCGCCGCGCACGGCCGCACAAATCGCGCCGGCCGTCTCGAGAGTAACGCGCCGAGGCGAGTCGGCGAGGATGACGCCCAGCGCGTCGGCGCCGGCGTCGGCTACAAGCGTGGCATCAGAAACCGTCGTGACCGCGCAGACCTTGATGAAGTGGCCCGAGCCCGGGAACTCAACCACGGGCGAGTCGTTCCACGGACGAGAAGTCGCGCACCAAACTCTCGGGCGAGCTCGCGCGCACGAAGCTCTCGCCGACGAGAACGGCGTCCACGCCGGACTCAGCAACCCTCGCGACGTCCTCGACACTCGTGAGTCCGGATTCGGCGACGGCGAGAACCGAACTGGGCAACGCGGCCACGACTGCGTTCGCGCGACGCGGGTCGATGTCGAACGAGCGCAGGTCGCGCTGGTTGACTCCGACGATGCGCGCCCCCACCGCCAGTGCACGCGAGGCCTCGTGGGCGTCGTGGACTTCGACCAGGGCATCGACGTGACAAGCCGAGGCCACCGCCACAAACTCCTCGAGCTCAGCGTCACTCAGAGCAGCCACGATGAGAAGAACCGCAGCCGCACCCATCTGGGCGGCATCGAGCACGTCGTTGGCGCTGACGGTGAAGTCCTTTCGCAGCAACGGTACCGACACCGCGTGACGCACCGCCCGCAGATCGTCGATCGAGCCCGAAAAGAAGTCCTCGTCCGTCAGGACCGAAATCGCGGCCGCCCCGCCTCTTTCGTAGTCGCGTGCCGTCGTCTCCACGTCGAGATCGTCGTTGAGCCATCCCTTGGACGGTGAGCGTCGCTTGATCTCGGCGATGACCGCGACGTGGCGCGTATCGGCCACGAGGGCGTCATAGAAGGAGGGGCCGTCGTAAGCAACCTCACCGATGCGGCTTCGCCACGGCCGCAGATCCAGAGATGCGCGGGCCCGATGAGCGTCGACGATGGTGTCGAGATACGTCGCGGTCATCTCGAAATCGTACTGTCGCGGTCGCGACGGTCAGTCACGACTAACTTGTCGCTATGTTGAACGTCGTCTCGAGCGCTGGCGCATGACCGACTCCTTTGCGCTGGACATCCTCCAGCCCCTCGTGCGTGGCACCGACCTTGAGCGCGTCGAGGCGCGCGACGCCCTGGCGGCCATCCTCGCCGGCCACGTCGATCCCGTCCTGATCTCGAGCTTCCTCACGGCCCTGACCGCCAAGGGAGAGACCGCCGCAGAGATGACCGGCTTCATCGACGCGATGGTCGCGGCCGCGACAACCTTTTCCGTCACCGATGAGGCGATCGACATCGTTGGCACGGGCGGCGACCAGTTGCACACAGTCAACATCTCGACGATGGCCGCCTTCGCCGTCGCCGGCTGCGGGGTACCCGTCGCCAAACATGGCAATCGCGCCGCGTCCTCCTCGGTCGGCTCGGCCGACGTTCTCGAGGCTCTGGGGGTGCGCCTCGACGCGCCTGCCGACGTCGTGCGCGCCTGCGTCGACACGGCGGGAATCGGCTTCATGTACGCCCCCACCTTTCACCCCGCCCTTGGCAACCTGGTTCCCATTCGCCGAGCCCTAAAGTTCCGCACGATCTTCAACGTCCTGGGCCCCCTGGCCAATCCGGCACTGGTGCGCCGAGCACTCATCGGCGTCGCCCAGGCGCACCTGCTCAACTCGATGGCCCAGGTGCTGCACGCGCGTGGCGCGCTCTACTGCGTCTTAGTTCACGCCGATGACGGACTGGACGAACTCTCCTTGGGAAGCCCGTCGAGCCTGCACGAGATCCGCCCCGAAGGCGTCACCGTGCGCGACATCGACGCCGGTGGCGAGCTGGGGCTTCACCACAGCGCGGCGAGCATCCGCGGCGGTGATACCACCGACAACGTCGCGGTCGTACGAGCTTTCCTCGAGGCACAACCGGGTCCCGTCTTCGACGTGGCGTGTGCGAACGCCGCTCTGGCCCTGATGGTCGCCGGACGAGCGACTTCGCTGAGCGACGGCTTCGACCTGGCGGTGGCGAGCGTGCGCGACGGCCGGGCCGCGCGGGCACTGTCACTCTTGGTGGAGATCTCCAACGCCTAGCCTCAATCGCGTGGACGACGGCACCAGCGCACCTCGTGCGGGCCCTCCCGTGATTCGCGTAGAGCACCTGCGTGTCGTTCGCGCGCGCCGTGAGGTCCTGTCCGACCTCTCCTTCACCGTGGAGCGCGGTGAGCTCATCGGCCTCCTCGGCCCGAGCGGTAGCGGCAAGAGCACCCTGATGCGCTCGCTGCTAGGCGTGCAGATCATTGCCTCGGGCTCGGTCGAGGTGCTCGGCGCGCCGGCGGGAACATCGGGGCTACGCACCCGTGTCGGCTACGTCACCCAAGCTCCCTCGGTGTACACGGACCTGAGCGTGCGCGAAAACCTGACCTACTTCGCCGACGTCCTGGGAGCTCCGCGCACTGACGTGGATCGCGTGATCGGCGACGTCGATCTCGCACACCACACGCACTCGCTGGTGCGCGGGCTCTCCGGTGGCGAGGTCGCCCGTGTGTCGCTCGCGGCGGCCTTGCTCGGGTCCCCGCAGGTCCTAGTGCTGGACGAACCAACGGTCGGACTCGATCCCCTGCTGCGCCGCGACCTGTGGAACATCTTCCAGGGTCTCGCGGCCAGCGGGGTGACCATCATCGTCTCCAGTCACGTGATGGATGAGGCCCAACGCTGTCAGCGCCTCTTGCTCATGCGTGAGGGCCTCCTCATCTTTGACGCATCGCCTCGAGAGCTGCTCGTTCGCACCCGCACCACGGACTACGACGCGGCGATGGTGTCTCTCATCGAGGCAACGTCGTGAGCTGGCGACGGGTTCTCGCGACGTCGCGGCGCGTCCTCCAACAGCTCGGTCACGATCCTCGCACCATCGGGCTACTGCTAGTGGTGCCGTCGGTCCTCATGGGTCTGCTGGCCTGGATTCTCGAGCACCATCGCGCGACCTTCAACGCCATCGGACCTCCTCTGCTCGGGATCTTCCCCCTGGTCGTGATGTTTCTGGTGACCTCGGTCGCCACGTTGCGCGAACGCGCGAGTGGCACCCTCGAACGCCTTCTCACGCTGCCACTACGCAAAGCGGAGTTCGTGCTCGGCTACGCGCTGTCCTTCGGCCTCGCCAGCGTCGTGCAGGCCACACTCGTCTCCGGTCTGTCATTTTGGGTCTTCGGTCTACACGTGGCGAGATCAGGGTGGCTGATTTCGTTCATCGCAGTAGAGGACGCTCTCTTGGGAACGGCGATGGGTCTCGCGCTCAGCTCGTTGGCGGCCACCGAGTTCCAAGCTGTGCAGTTCATGCCCGCCTTCATCTTGCCCCAGACACTCTTGTGCGGTCTCTTCGTGCCGCGCGAGGAGCTACCTACGGCACTGCACTGGCTTTCGGACGTCTTGCCGATGTCCTACGCCGTCGACGCCACTCGCCATCTCAGTGACCCCGTGTCCTCGGGTGGACGTTGGATACTCGACGCAGGGGTCATCCTCGCCTTCGTCATCGTGGCCCTGGCGAGTGGAGCGGCCACCCTGCGTCGTCGGACCCGCTGACACCTTGTCGCGTCACACCGATAGGACGCGCAGCTGCATCTTGTAGCGCTGACCGTTTTGCACGTACAGGGCTGCGCCCTCGGCTATAGCGGCCCGGTCGCTCGCGCCCTCCTTGATCGTGGCCGGAACGCCAACCGCCAGCGCGCCCTCGGGCACCAGGGTACGATTTCGCACCACCGCACCGGCCGCCACTGTGGCACCCGTGTGGACCTCGGCGTGATGCAGGACAACCGATGAGCTACCCACGAGCGCGCCGTCGTGAATGACGCAGCCCTCGAGGTGAGCGTTGTGGCCGACGACGCAGTCGCTGCCCACCACGGTCGGGAACTCCGCGACCGCGTGCACGATCGTGCCGTCCTGGATCGACGTGCGCTCGCCGACGATGATCGTGCCGTAGTCGCCACGCAGCACCGCACCCGGCCAGATCGACGAGAGCGCCCCGATGCGCACGTCGCCGATCACCACGGCGTCGGGATGGACGAAGGCATCGGGGTGCACGGTGGGCATCCGCTCGCCCAGGGCGTAGATCGGCATGTTCTCCTCCTAGTGGGTCAGCCACGAAACTAACTGGTAGAGGCGCCACATCAGGTAGATGATCGTCACGACAATGAAGAACCGCCACCGCCAGGGCATCGGTTCGCGCGCCGCTTCGGCGACGCTCTGACCGCACACGTCGCACGTGTCGCCCTCGACGGGCCGGTCACAGTTCTCACACCACGACGCCACTAATCGATCCTGACTCGCACCTTCAGTGGCGTCGAACCCAGTTCGAATCGCTCGCGCAGGCTGCGCTCCACGTAGCGCAAGTAGGTCGCCGGAAGCCGGCCCGAGACAAAGAGCGTGAAGGTCGGTGGCTCACTCGCACCTTGGACCGCGTAGCGGATCTTGCCCGTGGGAGCGGGCTGCTTAATCTGCAGGTCGCGGATCGCGCGGTTGAGTACGCCGGTGGGCACTCGGGTCGCGTAGTCCGCGGCGGCCTCGCCGAGGGCCGGCAGAAGCTTGTGCACGCCGCGCCCGGAGATCGCCGTCGTCTTGATCACCGGGGCGCTGCCGAGAAACGCGAGACGGTCGCCGAGCTTGGCGAGGACCTGGGGGCGCTCCTCGGTGGGGATCAGCTCCCACTTGTTGAGAACCACGATTGCTGGACACCCCGCGCCGGCGATGCGCTCAGCGAGGCGCTGGTCCTGGCCGGTCACGCCGATCGTCGCGTCGATGACCAGCACCGCGATGTCGGCACGGTCGAGCGCCTCGAGGCTGCGCAGGACCGCGTAGGTCTCCAGGCCCGCCTCGGTCTTGGCACGCCGGCGCATGCCCGCGGTGTCGATGAAGCGAATCAACCCTTGATTGGTCTCGACCACGGTGTCAATGGCGTCGCGCGTGGTGCCCGGCATGTCGTGGACCACCGAGCGCTCCTCGCCGATCAGCTGGTTGAAGAGGGTGGACTTGCCCACGTTGGGCCGGCCCACGATCGCCACGCGCAGCGCGCCGTCATCGGGCTCCTCTGTAGGGGTCTCGTCGGTCTCGTCGGTCTCGATCAGGCGATCTACGATGGCGTCGAGCAAGTCGCCCGCGCCGCGCCCGTGCAGGGCGCTGATCGTGAACGGCTCACCCACGCCCAGTCGGAGGAACTCCCAACTCTGGGCGTCGTGGTTCGCATCGTCGACCTTGTTGGCAACGAGCAGAATCGGCCGGCCGCTGCGTAGGGCCCAGCGCGCCGCCTGCAGGTCCTCATCGACGACGCCGGTTGTCACATCGACAACCAAGATCACCAGGTCCGCCGCAGCAAGCGCAGTCTCGGCCTGTTGAGAGACCTTTGACTGGAGGTCGTCGCCGCTGGTCGTCCAACCCCCCGTGTCGATGACGTCAAAGGTGATCCCGCGCCACTCGACCTCGATGCTCTTACGGTCACGGGTGACGCCGCGGTGTTCCTCGACGACCGCGACACGCCGTCCCGCCAGGCGGTTGACCAGTGAACTCTTGCCGACGTTGGGCCGGCCCACGATGACGACCTGCTTATGCTTCATCGTGCCGCCATGACCGGGACCGAGATCTCTTCGAGCACGCGACGCAGGTCGAGGCCCGTGGTCGGCACCGTACGCACGCGCCGGGGCAGGTCCTCGAGGGTCAGTCCGTCGAGGAAGCGTCCTTCGTTCACGCACACGTCGGGGACGAGGACCGTGGTGTCGGGGGCCATCTCGCCCAGGGCCCTCGTCAGGTCCGCACCGGTAAGGAGACCGGCCACCTTGATATTGCCGCCGAAGTATTGGTTAGCCACGGGGAGCACCTCTACGTGGGAGTAGCCCACCGTATCGAGCAGATCACGCAGGATCGGCGCGGCGTACTCGCCGGTGACGATCGTCACCGACTCGCCGCCACCACCCCCAGAGGACCCGCGAGCCGCGCGGTATCCCCACGCTGGCGCGCCGTCGACACTCTGGAAGAATCCCGTGCCCAGCGTGTCCATGACTATCTCGTCGAGGAAGCTCTGGCGAAACGCCGCCACTAAACCGATGCCGTTCTCGGCCTGATCGAGGGAGTCGAAGTAGGAGGGCTCGCGCGGGTCGATACCGGCGATCAGGTAGAACTCGTCGCTCGCGTTGATCGAGACGCTCAATCCCATCTCACGCACCAGGTCGTGGTAACGCTCAGCCAGGCCCACCACGACCGCCGCCTCGTCGCGGGTATGGGGACGCATCGACTCTTCGAGCGAGAAGTCGCTCACTCCCACCGGCACCAGCGCGAGCGAGGCCAGCCCGGGATACGTCGTCACGACGTCGTCCAGGGTGCGCTCGAGCTCGGCGCCGTCGTTCACACCCGGACACAGCACGACCTGGCCGTGGACCTCGATGCCCGCGTTGAGAAGTTCGCGCAGCCAGCGCAGGCTCGTCGCCCCACGCGGATTTCGCAGCATCTCGGCACGTAGTCCGGGGTTGGTGGTGTGGATCGACACGTAGAGCGGCGACAGTCGCTCCTCGACCACGCGTTCGAGGTCGAATTCCGTGAAGCGCGTTAGCGTCGTGTAATTGCCGTAGAGGAAGGATAGGCGAAAGTCGTCATCCTTCACGTAGAGCGAGCGTCGAAGTCCTTTGGGCAGCTGGTAGATGAAGCAGAACGTGCAGTGGTTGTCGCACGTACGGATTCGGTCAAAGACCGCTGAGTCGATCGACAAGCCCAAGGGCGCCCCGGTGTCCTTTTCGATGACGACCTTGCGGGCTAGATCGCTCCCCTCGCGCTTGACGACCAGGACGACACGCTCGCCATCGACCAGCTGCTGGTATTCGATGATGTCGGTCGGCTCGCGGCCATTGATGCTGACGAGCTCGTCACCGACAGCCAAATCCACGCTCGCGGCGGGCGAGTCAAGGGAAATCGAGGAAATGCGGGCGCCCGACACCCCGCCAGCCTAATGGCGCGTGACGTCTCATCACTAGGCTGGCGACGTGAGTGTGGACAAGGTTGTTCTGGCTGCTCCGCGAGGGTTCTGCGCTGGTGTCGAGAAGGCCATCAAGGCCCTGGACTGGATGACACGAGTCTTCGAGCCCCCGGTGTACTGCTACCACGAAATCGTCCACAACCAGTTCGTCGTCAGTCACTTCACCTCCCTTGGGGTCGTCTTCGTTGACGACGTCGCCGACGTGCCGCGCGGGGCGCCGGTCATGCTCTCGGCGCACGGCTCGCCCCCCCAGGTCATCGAGGCCGCGCGCCGCGGTGGCGGCACCGTCATCGACGCCGTGTGCCCCCTGGTGACCAAGGTCCACCACGAGCTCAAGGTACGCGCGCGAAAGGGCTATACCGTCCTCTACGTCGGCCACGAGGGCCACGAGGAGGCCGTAGGAACCATGGCGGTCGCCCCAGACTCGGTGCACCTGATCGAGACCATTGCCGACATCGACCGCCTGGCCGGGCTCGAGGGCCCTGTGGCGCTCCTCAGCCAGACGACACTCAGTCTGGACGAGTGGCAGGACCTGCGCGACCACGCCCAGGAGGTCTTTCCCGACATCTGGATGCCGAATCGCAGCGACCTGTGCTTCGCTACCACCAATCGCCAGGCCGCGCTGCGTGCGATCGCGGCCGAGGCCGACGCCGTCATCGTCATCGGCTCGGCCAACTCCTCGAACACGGTCGCCCTGGCCACCGTGGCCCGGGCCAGCGGGGCGTCACGGGTTTATCGGGTCAACGGCGTGCGCGACCTGCCCGACGACCTCGAGGGCGTCGTGGCCGTGACCGCCGGAGCCTCTGCGCCCGAATCACTGGTGAACGAGGTCCTCGACGCCCTCAATCCCCGCGACGGTGTCAGCGTGCGCACTGCCACCGTTGAGAACGAGTACTTCCCGCCCCCGCCCGAGCTTCGTGAGACCCTACGCACCCTCGCAGCCCTGCTCGACGCCTGTCTCGCCGCGCCAACGCGCTCGAGCTTCGACGCCGCGGCCGACCGTGAGTTCACCGCGGCCCAGGTACTCTCGACCACCGGCCGTTAATCCTGACGGCGAGGGTCTCGCCGGTATACTCTCCATGTGAATTCCTTCCCGAGCATGGACGTCTCCACGCGCGAGCCGTGGATGGCCATTGTCGGGGAGACGATTTCCGCTCAGCCGCGCGTGGCGCGCCAGCTCTTGGACATGGTCCGGGGCCTCTCGAACGTTACCGACGGATTCAGTGTGGACCAGATGGTGCACGCGCTGCAGACCGCCACGCGGGCCGAGCGCGACGGCGCCGACGAGCAGGTGGTGGTCGCCTCGCTACTCCACGACGTCGGCAAGTTGATCTCGGTGCCCAACCATCCGCGTATCGCCGCGGAGATCCTGCGTCCCTACGTGCGCGACGAGGTCTACGCGATGATCGCTTACCACCAGGACTTCCAGGGCCGCTACTACTACGAGTATCTGGGAATGGATCCCAACCTTCGCGAACAACACCGCGATCAGCCCTGGTACGAGTTGGCCGAGCGCTTCGCCGATTCCTGGGACCAGACATCCTTCGACCCCGATTACGACCATGAGCCTCTCGAAC
Organism: Actinomycetes bacterium; assembly: GCA_021849435.1. The sequence continues at coordinate 13,049 of JAJZSX010000004.1, forward strand.
ACTTCGAGCCCATGGTTCATCACGTCTTCGCCCGAGCTCACTCACTTTAAGGACACCATGGCCAGCCACGACCTCGAGAAGCGCCGCCTCAGCAAATTGCGCCACTACGCCATCGAGCAGGCCATGGCCCAGCTCAACGCCGAGCGCCCGGGTTATCAACCGCTGCCGATCGTGGCTTCGATCTGCGCCTACGAAGAGGAGGGCAACATCGGCGCCGTCCTGGAGGCGATGCCCGAGACCATCAACGGCGAGCCCTACACCATTCTCGTCGTCGTCGACGGCGGCGAGGACAAGACCGCCGAGATCGCGCGCAGCTTCCCTCAGGTAGTCGTCATCGAGTTCCCGGTCAACCTGGGACACGGCGTGGCGTTGCAGGTGACCTATCGGTACTGCATCGATCACAACGTGAAGTACGTCGTGACCCTCGACGCCGACGGTCAGAATGACCCCGCCGAGATCCCCGATGTGCTGGCACCTCTCTTGAGCGACCAGGCCGACTTCGTGGTCGCCAGCCGCCGCCTGGGCCAGGACCGCACGTCCGACAAGTTCCGCAAGCTCGGGGTGCTGACCTTCTCATTCATCATGAACCGCATGACCGGCGCGCACCTCACCGACACCTCGACCGGCTATCGCGCGCTGCGCGTGACGATGCTCGCCGACGTCATCGACCGCCTGACCCAAGAGCAGTACCAGACCGCCGAACTACTCATCACCTGTCTCAAGCGCGGCTGGCGTGCCGCGGAGGTGCCTACGGTGTGGCACCCGCGCCAGTCGGGCACGACCAAGAAGGGCGCCAACTGGCTGTTCGGCTTTCGCTACGCCCGAGTGGTCTTTGGGACCTGGTGGCGAGAGCGCTAGCCCAACTGGTCGAGGGCCTGTTGGTAGACCCGCTCGAGTTCAGCACGTAATTCTTCGCTCTTGGCCGTGATCGCGCGGCGCGAAACCCGCCCCTGGCCCTCCGCCAAGGGTGGGGCGATCGGTGCGCCAATCACGATGCGAATCCGTGCCGGGCGGGGCAGCCACCTGCCTGGCGGCATCGCCTTCTCAGATCCGCCGACCCCGACGGGCACCACCGTCGCGCCGGTGCGCGCGGCCACGAACATGGCGCCGTCGCGCAACTCGGCCACTGCGCGTCCCTCTTTGCGAGTTCCTTCGGGAAAGAGCACCAGGGCGTGACCACGACGCAGCACCTCTTCGGCCAGAGCCATGCTCTCGCGATCCGCACTGCCACGCTTGACGGGAAAGGCGCCTAAATGCAGAAGCAAGATACGCAGGGGCGCGAACTTGAAGATGCCGTCTTTGGCCATGAAGAAAACTTTGCGCGGCGAGATGAACAACGTGAAGGCGAAGTCGACGTTGGAGCGGTGAATCGGCGCGATGAGAACTGGGCCGACTAGGGGGACGTTCTCTTTGCCGGTGACACGCGGGCGATAGAGGACGAAGGAGAGGAACGTGAGAAGCCCTGCCACGAGGCGATAGACCATAGTCTTGTTCGGGTTTATCTCGAGCGTTGCGCTGTCAGACATCGAATGATCTCTCCCACCACGTCCTCAACGGTTCGATCCGTCGTGTCTATCACCGTCGCGTCGCGCGCCCGGCGCAGCGGCGACGCGCTACGGCTCGAATCCACCTGATCGCGTCGGGCCACCGAACCGGCGTCCTCGTCGCCGCGGCGCCGGCTGCGCTCCTCGAGTGAGGCGGTCAGGTAGATCTTGAGCGTCGCGTCGGGAAAGACGACTGTCGTGATGTCGCGCCCCTCGACGACGGTGCCCACGGGCTGGGCGTCCGCCCACTCGCGCTGACGGCGCACCATCGCGCGACGCACCTCGGGGTTTGCCGCCACCACGGAGACGGCGTGATTGGTGGATTCGCTGCGAATCTCGTCCTCGACGTCGCGGCCGTTGACCGTCACGCGCGGCAACGTGGTGAGCGTGACCGAATTTGCCAGCTCGGCCAGCGCGCCGGCGTCGTGCATGTCGAGGCCGCGCGCCAGTGCCTCGACCGTCACCGCGCGGTACATGGCGCCGGTGTCGAGAAACGACCAACCAAGGGCGCCGGCCAGTGCACGCGCCACCGTGGACTTGCCCGAGCCCGCCGGTCCGTCAATCGCGATGACCGTCTCGCTCATTGCAGGGATGCTAGATCGTCGAAGAACGCCGGGTAGCTCGATGACACGCTGTCCGCGCCGCCAATCACTCCCCCGCGACCGGCGCTGGCGGCGATCGCAGCGGCCATGACCATGCGGTGATCGAGTTCGACGTCAAGTCTGAACGGCGCGAATGCCGCAGCGGTCCCGAGGCCGAGGACGTAGAAGTCGTCGCCGTCGCTCCAGGTCGTACACCCCAGCGCTGTCGCCAGGGCCATCGAGCCCGCGAAGCGGTCAGACTCCTTGACCCGCAGTTCGCCCACGTTTCGAAAAGTGCTCACGCCCGTAGCCGCGGCAGCGGCCACGGTGAGAACCGGCACCTCGTCGACCGAAGGGATCTCCGAGGCCAGAATCTCGGTCGCGATCAAAGATGAGCTCACCACGTGCAACGAGTCGTTGTGCCACGTGACGTCAGCGCCCATGCGCTCTAGGACTCCCACGAAGCCGATCCGCTCTGGCGCCGTGTCGATCGGCTCGATCTCGATGACTGCGTCGCGATGAATCGCACCCAGAACGGTGAAGAACGCCGCCTGCGACGGGTCACCGGGTACGCGCCAGTGCTGGGACGTGGGCCGGCCCGGAGTGACTACTACCTCACGGCCCGTCGCGGTCTCGACACTCGTGAGATGGATCCCGCACCCACGCATCATGTCTTCGGTCGTTGAACGCGTGCGTGGATCTTCACGAACGCTCGTCGCCCCGTCACCGACCAGACCAGCGAAGAGGATCGCGGACTTGACCTGGGCACTGGCGATGGGCACGTCGTAGGAAATGGCCCGCAGCGGTCGCTTCCCGAGTACCGTCAGAGGCGCGGTCAGCGCGTCACCGCGCCCGGTTACCTGCGCTCCCATGAGCCGTAACGGCCGAGCGACGCGGTCCATGGGACGTCGCGAAAGCGACGCGTCCCCGACAAGTCGGTGTTCGCCGGGGACTCCGGCGACGATGCCCGCGAGAAGTCGCATTGTGGTGCCCGAATTGGCACACTGGAGGTCCTCACTGGAAGCCGTCAGCCCGCGGCGTGGCCCTTCGACGACGACCACGCCGTCATGCGTAGCAACGTTCGCACCGAGTTGCGCCATGATCTGGGTAGTGGCGGCGACGTCCTCGCCCCGGGAGAGACCTTCGATGTACGAGGTTCCACGCGCCAAGGCGCTCAGCATCAGCGCCCGGTGCGACGCGCTCTTGTCGCCCGGTACGCGCACCGCTCCGCGCAGACGAGCCGCCGCGAAGACCTCTCGCGTCGTCATGTGTCCTCCGCGACCACGAAGCCCTGACGAACTAACTCCTCGATCAGACGATGGGCCTGCTCGGAGTCGACGGGCCGTGAGGTAGT
>JAJZSX010000004.1:16537-20968 GCA_021849435.1 Actinomycetes bacterium
GCGTCGACGGCCAGCAGCAGCGTGCCGCTGACGCCCTCGATGCCGTGGGCGATCTCGATGTCGTAGATGTTCACGAGGAGCTCGGAGGCGGCGCGCGTCACCCGCGCCAGCTCACCGGGCTGGTCTGAGACGCCCACGCGCAGGTAGGTGAGGTTCTCCGCGTTGAGGGCACGCCCAGGCAGCATGCGTCTCGCGTGTGACGCTTCGTGGAGGGTATCGGCGATCTCCGGACGCTGACTCGTAGAAATCGCGTCGCGCAATCGGCGCAGGCGCTCTTCGAGTGAGCCAAGAGTGGCCACGACGGCCTCACGGTTCTCTATCAACACGTCAGGCCAGATTGACGGGTCCCCCGCCGCGATACGCGTCATGTCGCGGAATCCTCCAGCGGCGAGCTGGAGCAGAACAGCGTCCTGCTCCGCGGCCTCGGCGGCCTCGTTCATCAACGCCCCGGCCAGCAGGTGGGGAACGTGGCTCGCCAGGGCCACCAAGCGGTCATGGTCACTCGGCGCGATCGCCACGACGTTCGCGTCGAGTTCGCGCAGGATGCCGTGTAGGCGCGTGTAGGTCGCGGGGCGAGTGTAATCCGTAGGAGTCAGGACCCACGTGCAGCCGCGAAACATGTCGGCGCGCGCGGCGCGCCAGCCGCGTTGCTCTGAACCGGCCATAGGATGTCCGCCCAGAAACCGGGGATCCTCCAGTCCCCCGACGATCGCGCCCTTGACTCCGGCGACGTCGGTGACGATCAGCTCCGGCGAGAACGCACCCGCGAGAACTTCGCGCGCGACCTCCAGCACCGTGCCGGCGGGCGTGGCAATCACCACCAAATCGGTCGCGACCTCGAGGCCGCCCTCGTCGAGTAGACCAGCGCTGCGGGCTTCGGCCACAACCGACTCGTCACGGTCCTCGCCCGTCACGCGCCAGCCGCGAGCTCGTAGAGCGAGTGCGATCGAGCCACCGATCAGGCCGACACCGATAACGTGGGCGTGGCGGCTATTCGGGGAGATCATCGCGCAGACTCTGCGCGTTGCGCAGGTACACGTGGTGCATTCGCGCGCGTTCGCGCGTGGTCGTGACGTGCATCAGCACCCGAATGCAGCGACGCATGGACCCCGGCACGTCGATCTCGCTCGCACACAGGAGGGGAATGTCGCCGAAGCCGATCGAGCGCGCCGCTGTGGCCGGAAACGCCGAGGTGAGATCCGGGCTTGTTGTGAATATCACACTCACCACGTCGTCGTGACTGAGCTCGTTGCGCGCCATCAGCTGGGGCATCAACTCAACCACCGCCTCGGCGATTGCCTCGGGAGTGTCCTCGTCACAGGTCGTGGCACCTCGCAATCCTCGCAAAGCCGACATTGTCATGCAGGCATCGTAGAGGCGATGTCGTCACTCAGGCCAACCACGTCCATTAGACGTCGAACCTCGGCGAGAGAGAGTTGGCGCGAGGTCCCCGGTGAGAGCGTAGCGTCCTGGATCGGGCCGATCCGAGTGCGCACCAGCCGTGTCACCTCGTGGCCGACGGCCGCGCACATTCGTCGCACCTGACGATTGCGGCCCTCGTGGATCACGATGCGCAGCAAACCCTCGCTCACTCGACTCACCTGAGCCGGACTCGTGGGACCATCGTCGAGGTCGACTCCCTCGCGCAGGTGCCGGATCGCCGCGGGAGAGGGATCGCCCTCGACGCGCACCAGGTACTCCTTGGCCACGCCCGCGCTCGGGTGCGTCAAGAGGTGCGCGAGACGGCCGTCATTGGTCAGGATGATTAGCCCTTCTGTGTTCATATCGAGTCGTCCCACGGGAAAGATCCGCACCGGCGAGGTGACGAGATCGAGCACCGTGGGCCGACCCTGCGGGTCGAAGGCCGTGGTGACCACCCCAGCGGGCTTGTTCAGGAGGAAGTAGACGGCCGACGGCGCCGTCGGCGCCATCTTGCCGTCGACGCTGATGAGCTGACGGGTAGGGTCAACCCGATTGCCGAGCTCGGCCACGCGACCGTCGATGGTGACACGTCCTTCGCGGATCAAGTCCTCGCATGCTCGCCGCGACCCGTACCCGGCGCGGGCGAGCGTCTTTTGAAGCCGCTCGCCCTCCTGCTCGACGTCGTTCAACTGGACCCCTCGACCGCGGCCGCGTCGGCCAGCTCGGCCGCCAGTTCTCGCGCGACGTCGACGGCCGGCATGAACTCCTCGACCGCCGGCAGCTCAGCCAGCGAGGCCAATCCCAGACGATCGAGAAACAGCTCCGTCGTCCCGTAGAGGACGGGCTGGCCGGGTCCGGCAGCCCGGCCCTGTTCTTCGATGTAGCCGCGCTGCTCGAGCAGTCGCGTCACGCCGTCGACGTTCACTCCGCGCAGCGCGGAGATCTGGGTGCGGCTGATCGGTTGGCGGTAGGCGATGATCGCCAGGGTCTCCAACGCCGCCGAGGAGAGTCGGTGTGACACGTCGCGGTTGGCAAAGCGGGTCACCCACGCCGCCACGTCCGGTGAGGACTGCATGACCCAGCCACTGGCGAGCTCGGTGTAGACAAAGCCACGCCGCTCCGAGACCGCAAGTTCGCGAAGCTCCTCCAGGACGAGACGCACCTCGATGGCGTCGACTTCGGCGACGTCGGCGAGCTCCTCGACGCTGATGGGCTCGATCGCCACCGTGAGCATCGCCTCGAGCTTCTGGGCCAGGGAGAGTTCATCCCTCATAGCTGTCTATACCTTCCTCGTCGAGTGCGTCAGCGTCGCCGATCCACTCAATCGCTACATCGCCAAAGGTGGAGCCCTGCCCCAGGTTCACGTGGCCGAGCTTGCACAGCTCGAGCAGTGCCAGGAAGTGGACGATGACCTCGATGCGCGTCGCCAGCGACGCCGTAAGGTCGCGAAACGAGATGCGCCCGGCGCGTGGGAGCCGCTCGGCGAGCACTAGTACGGTCTCGGCGACAGTGACCTGATCAACGGTCACGTGGTGCAGGCGCACTACGGGAATCGGGCGTTCCTCGATGCCACGCAAGTACGCGGCGGCCAGGCGGGATGGCGTGACGCCGGCGAGCAGATCAGGCGGGGTTACGACGAAGCCGTCGTCGATTCCACGCAGACGCGGAAACGACCGTCCGGCGCGCTCCAAGAGCGACACGAAAGCGTCCGCCAACCCCGCGTAGGTGCGCAACTCCAGCAGACGCGCGAGCAAGACGTCGCGTTCCTCCCAGCCAATGAACTCCTCATCGGGTTCACTCGCGTCGCGTCCGGGTAACAGGGTTCGGCTCTTCATCTCGAGCAGGATCGAGGCGATGAGGACGAATTCGGAGAGTTCATCCATCTCGATCGTGCGCGAGGCGTCACGTAGCCTCGCGATGAATTCATCGACGATCGGGGCCAGAGTTACGTCGACTACGTCAATTTCGTGACGGCTGATGAGCTCGAGGAGCAATTCCATCGGGCCGCTGAAGGACGGCGTCGTCACGACGTAGGTCACGACGCCATGCTACCGGAGGGCCCCGTCGGCGCTCATCTACGATGGACCAATGCGAGTCTTCTCCGGGATCCAACCCACGGGCGCGATGCATATCGGCAACTATCTGGGCGCGATCAAACAGTGGGTGACGATGCAGACGGCCGGGTCCGTCTACTGCGTCGTTGATCTGCACGCGCTCACCCTCGAGACCGAGCCCGCGCTACGGCGCGAACAGACCTTGGACGCCTTCGCAAGCTTGCTCGCCGCAGGCCTCGATCCTTCGGTCGGACCGGTCTTCCTCCAGAGCCGGGTTCCCTACCACGCGCAGATGAACTGGCTGCTCGAATGCGTGGCCAGCTTCGGCGAGCTCGGGCGCATGACCCAGTTCAAGGAGAAAGCCGAGCGCCAAGTGGGTCACCGCGTGGGTCTCTTCACCTATCCCGTGCTCATGGCCGGTGACATCTTGCTCTACGAGACCAACCAGGTGCCGGTCGGTGACGACCAGCGCCAGCACATCGAGCTGGCGCGCGAGATCGCCGTCCGCTTCAACAACCGCTACGGCGACACATTCGTAGTGCCCGAGGCCGTGCTCCCCGCGATCGGAGCTCGAATCATGGACCTTCAGGAGCCGACTCGCAAGATGTCCAAGTCAGTGTCGAGTCCCCTGGGGACGGTCTACATGTTCGATGATCCCGCCGACGTGGAGAAGAAGATCATGAAGGCCGTCACCGACACCGACGGTGAGGTTCGCTACGACCCCGACACGAAGCCTGGCCTGTCGAACCTGCTGGAGATTTTCTCCGCGTTGAGTGCGGAGTCACCCGTGGAGATCGCTACGCGCTACCAGCGTTACGGAGATCTCAAGCGTGACGTCGCCGACGCGCTCAACGCCGAACTCTCTCCCCTCGCGCGGCGCTACCGTGAGCTGCGCTGCGAAGAGGGCGAGATCGAGCGCGTCATCGACGAGGGGACGGCTACCGCTGCCGCGATC
>JAJZSX010000294.1 GCA_021849435.1 Actinomycetes bacterium
CGAGCGTACCTACTGTCGCGGCGACGCGGTACTTTGGAAACCGACGTCGTCGTTCTCGGCGAATCTGCTGCTGGGTGCGCGAACTCTTTGGCGCAGCACGTCCATCCGCGGGGCGACTCATAGGGAAACCTCCGTAATACTCGGCTTCGTTTGCGTAGCAGTACTTTTGACACCTCCGTGCGACTCGGGTTCGCAACCATCGATTAAGCACGTGGATTCAGCAATTCGGCGCACGCTCCACCACGCCGTGAGCGCGACGAGAACGAGACTCGCCACAAAGAACTGGGTCTGGTAGGTAGCAAAAAAGTGCTGCAACGTCCCGGTGGTGCCGTAGACACTCACGGTGGAGAATCCGACAAAGGCGAGGGCGGTGGGAATAATGGGGGTACAACACAACAAACTCGGCAGGACACTGCCCACAAAGGCCAGTCCCCCTACCACGCCCGTGCGCGAGCGCGCGGCCTTCACGCGTCGCATCGCGTGAACCTGCAACACCACGACACTCGCCATAGCGATCGCTAAGACCACGCTCCATATGAGGAGCCGCGCGTACAGGTAGTGCCAGTTCGCCCACGAAAATCGTTGGGTATAGGCGAAAGTGAGGAGCATGGAGTAGGCGAAAGTCACGACGATCGCGGTGGCGATGAAAACTACCTGATTGACGCGATCTCGGGCGACGTCGCTCAGCACCGCTGTCCACGACGCCGACGTTGACGGGGATTTAGCGATTGACGCGTCGACGGAACCGCCGGTCGTCGACGGTGCTCCGCCTCCTTGCTGACTCATCACCGCTGATCCTCGGGGCGCGACGGTGATGATGTTTGAGATTCTCGAGTTGGCCCGCAGCTCGCAGTGTTAGCCCGCGTTGTGCGACGTACGAACAACGTGACGGCGATGCCGACCAGAGCTACAACGGCCCCGACGACAACCCCCTTGGTCAGTGCACTGGCGGTAGCCAGCACCACCACAATGATCGGGAGGCCACAACACATCGCCGGTAGCAAAAGTAAGAAGTAGACGCCTTTGCCGCCCTCGCGTCGAATCGGCGGGGCACTCCTTGAGCCGTCATGCGTCGTGTCCTCGCTCACGAGGCACAACACGACAACGCCGCGACGTCGCGGGTGAACGACTGGGCAGCGAGCTTGATTGCCTCGGCCATGGTCAGGTAGGGCGTCCACGCGTTGGCTAACTGTTCAACGGTGAAGCCCGCGTCGAGGGCGTAGACCGCGGCGAGGATGGCGTCACCCGCCCCTTCGGCCAGCAGGTGCACGCCCAGGACCCGACCCGTGCTCCGTTCGGCGACGACCTTGGCGACCCCACAGGTATCCAGATTGACAATGGCGCGCGGCACGTAGGCGAATGGCAGCACGCGACACTCGCAGTCGATACCCAGATCATTGGCCTGCTCGTCGGTCATTCCCACCGACGCTATGGCCGGTGACGTGAAGGTCACCCGCGGAAGGGTCCGGTAGTCAACGGTGAGGTGCGCATCGGTGAGGGCGTTATCCGCCACGACGGCGCCGTGACGACCCGCGACGTAGACGAACTGTGGGTGTCCGGTCGCGTCGCCCGCGGCGAAGATGCGCGGGTTGGTCGTGCGCAACTCCTCGTCGACGACCACTTCGCCGCGCGCGCCGAGCGTCACCCCGACCGATTCAAGTCCGAGATTTTCGGTGGTCGGACGCCGACCCGTCGCGACCAGCACGGCCTCGGCGCGCAACTCCTCAGAACCCAACGACGAGTCCAGCGAGAGAACGACCTTTTCTCCCTCGCGCTGGACCTCTCGGACCGTCGCTCCGGTTCGAACGGCGATCCCCTCGCTGGCGAGGATGGTGGTCAACGACTCGGAGATCTCTGGCTCCTCAAAGGGCGCTATACGCGCGAGTGCCTCTACGATGGTGACCTCAGCGCCCAGTCGGGCGAAGAGTTGGCCCTGCTCAAGACCAACGGCATTGGCGCCGATCACGACGAGCGACGAGGGCACGTGATCGAGCTCCATGGCCGTGGTGGACGTGAGATAGTCAACCTCGTCCAGTCCGACGATGGGCGGAACCCACGGGGCGGCTCCGGTCGCGATGACGTAGTGCGTGGCCTCGATGCGCTCGCCGTTCACTTCAAGCGCGGGACCTTCGATGAATCGCGCGACACCGGTGAGGATGTGAAAGCCATAGAGTTCGGCAAGTCCCACGTACTTCTCGCGGCGCAGTTCGCTCACGATCTCGTCCTTGCCGGCGACGAGCGACGTCATATCAACTTGGCCAGCCGACGTCGCGATGCCGGGAAAGTGCTGGGCGAGGGCCACGTGACGGGCGTCGGCCGCGGCCAGCAGGGCCTTGGAGGGTACGCACCCCACGTTCACGCAGGTGCCACCGACGGCTCCCTGCTCGATCATCACGACAGACGCCTTGTGGCGTCGAGCTTCGATGGCGGTCGCGAACGCGGCGCTACCGGAACCCACAATCGCCAAATCAAACTTGATTGCACTGGGCATATCGTTCCTCTCTCGAGTGACTCGCTCGGGCGAACTGCAAAGAGTGTCGTTGACGATCATCGACACGTCTGTTCAATCGAGACTAAGGCCTCCCCTCTAGGGGAGAGTCAAGGGCTACCATCCAAACGTGCACATAGGAGAAGTCGCCAGGCGCGCCGGAGTCACCGTGAAGACGATTCGTTACTACGAACGAATCGGCGTGCTGGATGAACCACGTCGCCTCGCGTCGGGATACAGAGATTATGAGTCAGATGTGGTCGAACGACTACGTTTCATTCGAGCCAGCCAATCGTCGGGGCTTCGCCTTGGTGAGATCCGCGGCATAGTGGCGCTTCGTGATCGCAACGAATCTCCGTGTGCTCACGTGCTCGCGCTCCTCATGCGGCGCGGTGAAGAAATAGACCAGCAGATCGTGGACCTTCGTCGAGCACGTGACACCATTGATCACCTCGTCGCTCGAGCTCAAGGCCTTAGACCGAGGGACTGCTCGCCATCGAGCGTCTGTCACCTCATTCCCAACGCCACCGATCTGCTGGCTCCAATACTCAATGACGAAGTCCAGGAAAAATGAACCGGCTCAGCATGTTCACCATTACGTCACTACAGAATCGCTGTCGGGCACATGAGGAGGATTCAGTCGATACGATCACCGACGTAAGAATCAAATTGTAGTTCGATTTGCTCCAATCTTGCTCCAATGTTTTTCAACTCCTCTATCACAGGACCGTTGCGCTGACCCCTTGAGACCGCCCAATCTCGTTGAGTTGGATAGCATTTCCGTCACTCTCCGCCAGCGCCTCCAGCGTCGTGACCGCTCGGGCTCAGGCCGTCGTACTCTACAAACAGATTCAGTCCATTGGTAGTCGCGTAGAGACGATGGGGCAGAAGTACGATTTGGCCCGTATCAATCTTCAACGGTATGAAGATCAAATCAAGAACTCGAAGAATGTCGTTGCTCAAATCGAAATGAGCGTGACTAAAGCAAACGATCAGCTTCGCCGCGACGTCATCTTCGCGTACGTCACCAATAGTGCTTCGGCGAACGTCAATCAACTTTTTTCGACGGACGGACTGAAGGCGGGCGCCACCAACGTCTATAGCCAGATCGCCGGCGGCAACTTGAGCGCAACGCTCGCCAGTCTCAAGTATCACAAAATTAAGTTGACTCAAGAGCGGGCCATTCTTTACCAGCAGGTCCGACGCGCTAATGGCGCTGCACGCGACGCCGCAAATGCCTTTCATGACGCGAATGTTCTTCGTGCCAGCCTCGTACGCTCCCTTAGCCGAGTTAAAGGGACGATCGCCACTTTTGTTGCACAGCAAGCGGCCGCAGCGGCCGCCGCATCTGCCGCCGCCCTCCAAGCCGCGACCTTGCCAACCGTGAAACCCACGCAAGGTATTACCGCACCACCGCCAAATTCTCGCGCCAGCGTCGCAATTCGTGCGGCCTTGAGCATGATTGGCGTACCCTACGTATGGGGCGGCGCGTCACGAAGCGGTGTCGACTGTTCGGGTAG
>JAJZSX010000295.1 GCA_021849435.1 Actinomycetes bacterium
CGCCAGTCCCGACGACGAGACACCGCTGAGTTGACGATCACGCAGCTCTCCGCTCTGGCGACGGTGGTACGTGATGGACCGCTCGGAATCGGTCAACTCGCAGACATCGAGGTCCTGCCATCCCCGGCGGCGACGCGTCTCGCCGACAAGCTCGAAGAGGCGGGTCTCATCGAACGCCGGAGCAATCCCGCCGATCGCCGTGGCGTTCTGGTCGCCGCCACCGACATGGGTGAAAAGCTCTATGCGAGCCGCCAGGAGTCGGGCAACGCCTGGCTCAGCCGACGAATCGGCGTCCTCACCGATACCGATCGACGAACCCTCGAACGAGCGCTCACTGTCCTCGAACGACTGAGTGCCGACGAGCCCGAGGGCGACGTGACACCCGCAGACTCACGCCAGGTACAGGAGATGCAATCGTGAGCGACTCGACATACACCCACGCGCCGATCGTGGGGCCCAACTACAAGTGGCTCGTCCTGTCCAACACGACGATCGGCGTGCTCCTGGCGACCCTCAACGCCTCGAGCCTCATGATCGCCCTGCCCGTGATCTTCCGAGGCATCCATCTCGACCCGCTGTTGCCGTCGAACTTCCCGTACCTGCTCTGGATCATGATGGGCTACATGCTCGTGATGGCTGCCGTCGTGGTGACCGTTGGGCGCATCGGCGACATCTTCGGCCGGGTGAGGATGTACAACCTCGGCTTCGCGTGGTTCACACTGGGCGCGATCCTTCTCTCACTGGTGTGGAGCTCTGGCTCCACGGGGGCGTTGGAGATCATCATCCTGCGAATGTTCCAGGCCATCGGCGCGGCGATGCTCATGGCGAACTCGGCCGCCATCCTCACCGACGCCTTCCCGGCCAAGCAACTGGGCTTGGCCCTGGGCACGAACATGATCGCAGCGATCCTGGGGTCGTTCCTCGGCATCCTCGTCGGCGGCCTGCTCTCACAGGTCGGTTGGCGTTGGGTCTTCCTCGCGAACGTTCCCATCGGGTTGTTTGGCACCGTGTGGGCGTACCTCAAACTGAAGGACATCGGCATCCACATCAAGGCCAAGATCGACTGGCTCGGGAACATCTCCTTCGCGGCGGGACTGGCCATGCTGCTCACGGGGGTGACCTACGGGATCAAGCCGTACGGCCACTCGCTCACCGGCTGGGGGAATCCCTTCGTGCTGGAGATGGTCTTCGCGGGACTCGCGCTGCTCGTGCTCTTCGCGTTCATCGAGACCAGGGTGCCCGACCCGATGTTCCGCATGTCGCTCTTTCGAATCCGCTCCTTCGCCGCCGGCAACGCGGCGCAGTTCCTCGCGGCGGTCGGACGTGGCGGCTTCCAGTTCATGTTGATGATCTGGTTCCAGGGGATCTGGCTGCCCCAGCACGGTTATGGCTTCACCGTCACCCCCCTGTGGGCCGGGATCTACATGATCCCCTTCATGCTGGGCTTCGTGGTCATCGGTCCGGTGTCGGGGATCCTCTCTGACCGTTACGGCGCCCGGCCCTTCGCGACGGGCGGAATGCTGCTCTCAGCGGCGATGTTTGCACTCATCATCACCTTTCCAGCCAACTTCAGCTACTGGCCATTCGCCGTCGTGATGTTGCTACTCGGCATCTCGAATGGGCTGTTCGCGTCGCCGAACGCTGCGGCCATCATGAACTCGGTCCCCGCCCGTCACCGCGGAGCGGCCTCGGGAATGCGGGTAACGTTCGCCAACGCGGGGCTCCCACTTTCGATGGGACTCTTCTTCACCCTGCTCGTGTTCGGCCTGAACGCCAGTGTGCCGCACGCCATGGCCACGGGCCTGGTGGCACACGGAGTGCCAGCCGCTGCGGCCGGGCGACTCGCGCACGTGGCACCCCTCGGCTACCTCTTCGCCGCGTTCTTGGGTTTGAACCCGCTGAAGAGTCTGCTCGGACCACAGGTGCTGTCACATTTGGCACCCCAGCAGGCGACACTGATCACGGGACGGTCCTTCTTCCCCCAGCTCATCGGACCGGCATTCAAGCACTCGCTCACCGAAATCTTGCTCTTCGCCGTCGTGATGAGCCTCATCGCGGCGGTCGCCTCGGCGCTGCGCGGCAAGCAGTTCATCCATGAGGACGATGAGTCACGCGCTCAAAAGGCCCGCCTCGCCGCCATCAGCCTTGGACAACCAGTTAATGAGATCGCGACCCTGAGTGACGGCGTGGTAAGTGGATCGGACGGCGCTAGGCCTCGCCAGAGCGAGTCGATCCACTCGGTTCACCATGGACTCGCGACGCCAGCGAGCGAACCGCCCCAGCCATGAGCACCGCGCGCGACGAGTTCACGAGGAGGTCCCGATGACCATCAACAGCATCATCGTCGGCGTCGACGGGTCCCAGACCGCCTATCGAGCCTTCGCGATGGCAATCGACCTGGCCGAGCGCGAGCACGGGTGCGTGCACGCGTGTTGTGTCGCCCACGTACCCGCCCTCGCCGCCGCGGGCTCCTTCGTCACGCCCACACCACCGCTCGACGACCGGCTCGACGACGACCTCTCGAACTTCGTTACCGACGCGTTGAGTCGCGCGCACGTGAGTGGCGACTTCGCGTGGCGTGTCGGTGAGATCGCCATCGAGCTCGAGTCACTGGCGGCGGACCGCGCGGCGGACCTCATCGTCGTTGGCCGCTCGGCCCATCTGCACCTGCGCGTCGGCGGCGTTCCGCGCCAATTGCTCGCCCGGGGTCACTACCCGGTCCTCGTCGTGCCCTGACTGACCCGGCTGGTATGTCGAGGCGACCGCACCCGCCGACGGTGCGCCGGTCGCTCGGTTATCAACTATCGCCGTCGGCCCGGGCATCTCGCGACGGTGACGGCACGAGAGGTCGAGCGCCCGTCGTCCCGATGCCCCGTGCCACCAGGGAAACCTCGTCAGTCTTGGGTGCCTTCTCCACGTGAGACCCGGCCTCTCTGGCCGTACTCGAGGAGGTCGAGTTCAGGGCAGTGACGTTCCGACCAACGATCAGGCGTCATCGACTCACGCGTGCGCACCGGTACGCGCCGCGAGCCGGTGTCGCGAGGCCGAGAGTGCTGCCGCGAGGACCATGAAGCCCATCGAGGCGTAGAAGGCGGCGTGCAGTCCCGTCGTGAAGGCGATGGCGGCGTGACCCTTCAGGTTCGTCGTTCCGACGAAGATCGCGAAGGCGAGGTGCTTGGAGATGGACCGCGAGGCGACCAGGATCGAGACGGCGAAGGAGAAGACCATCCCGATATTCGCGAACGTGCGCAACACGCCCGAGGCGATCCCAAAGACCTGCGGCGGTGACGCCTTCATCACCGCCGCCGAGTTCGCCGGGAAGAAAGAGCTCGAGCCAATCCCGTTGATCACGCTCGCGAGCACCACCAACCACAGCCCGCTCGTGATCTCGAGGTGGGCGTAGAGGGCGAGGGCCACCACCTGCAGCCCGAGTCCAGTGGTCGCTGGCAGCACCGGCCCGAACCGGTCCGCCATGCGACCCGCCAGTGGACCGACTGCGGAACCGACGACGTAGCCGGGCACGAGGAGTAGCGACGCGTGCAGCGGGGAGAGCCCTCTCGACCCCTGGAGGTACATAATGACGAGGAAGAGTGTCGCGAAGTTAGCGAGGCCTTGGAACATCGAGGCCAGCAGCGATGGCATCATCGTGGGAATTTTGAGCAACGCGAGGTCGAGCATCGGTTCGCGCTGACGTGACTCGACGAAGACGAAGAAGACCAAGAACACGATCCCGCCCACCAAGTAGGCGACGAGCGAAGCGTCGATCGAGGTGGTGGCCAGTTTGGTCATCGCCCAGAGCACGCCGAAGAGTCCGAGACCGAGCGTGACCATACCGATGACGTCGAATCGTCGAGAGGATCGCTCCCCTCGCTCGTGGAGCACCCGGATCGCGAGCAGGAGCGCCACCCCACCGATGGGCACGTTGATCCAGAAGATCCAACGCCACGACATGTAGTTGACGATCAATCCCCCGACCACGATGCCGAGGACCGCGCCAAGACTCCAA
>JAJZSX010000296.1 GCA_021849435.1 Actinomycetes bacterium
CCACCAGGTCGCGCCCTCGGCGGCGGAGAATTACCTGAGCGTGGCTACGCACCACATCGTGCCGACGATCGGCCGTAAGCGGCTACGCGACTTGACTACCGCCGACGTCGACCGTCTGATCGCTCGAGAGTTGGCCGCGGGCTGCTCGGTATCGATGGCCCGTCGCGTTCGATCTGTCCTCGCACAGGCCATCGATCAAGCGGTCCGCTGGAACTGGGTTGGTCGCAACGTCGCCACCCTCGCGCGGGTGCCAAAGAGTGACCGCAAGGAGGGTCGAACCCTTTCCGAGACAGAGGCTCGCCACTTTCTTGAAACGCTCCAGGGACACCGACTCGAGGTTCTGTTCACTCTCATGTTGGCGACCGGGCTCAGAAGGGGAGAGGCACTCGGACTGCGATGGGAAGACCTCGATACGAAGCGAGGTGTGCTTCGAGTCCAGCGTCAACTACAGCGCGAGGGAGAGGGACTCATCGTTCGCGAACCAAAGACGATGCGCAGCCGTCGTGTTGTGAACCTGCCCGCGCCGCTGCTCGATCTGCTCGAACGTCATCGCGAGAGCCAAGTGGCCTCGGCGGAGGTGGTCGGGCTGGGTTGGCAGGACAGCGGGTTTATCTTCACCAATTCCATTGGTGGCCCACTCGATCCGCGCAACCTCCTTAGAGACTTCAAGAAGGTCTGTCGAGAGGCCGGCCTCGGCGATTGGCACTTGCACGAACTACGGCACTCGGCCGCGAGTTTGATGCTCGCTCAGGGCGTCAAACTGCAGGTCGTGAGCGAAGTGCTCGGTCACTCCTCGATCCGCATGACCGCTGATGTGTACGGACACATCCTCGATCCCGACCGCGAGGCCGCCGCCAGCGCCATGGCCGACGTGCTCTGGAGTAGTCTAGAGGGTACGCGCCGTTAGAACCGCGCCAGCATTTGCGGGTCGCTCATGAGTCGGTCGATGAACTCGTCGATGCACTTCGTGGGGATACGAGTGCTTCGACCGATCTTGACCGAGATGAGTTGCCCGGCGTCGATGAGGCCGAAGACCCGCATCCGACTGATGCTGAGGCGCTTACTCGTCTCTTCCACCGTGAGCAGGTACCGAGGTTCCGGCTCCCGGTCGACCCGGCGAGCGACGTCGCCGGGTTCGCCCGGGACGCCCGGTCCCTCGTCCGTGTTCGGCGGTGGTCGCGTCACGAGATCAGCCCCATCAGGATCCGCTTCTGACGCTGCTGCTCTGCGAAATCCCAACCCTTAGCGGCCAGCCTCTCCGTCAGGTACGAGGGGATGGTACGAAGGGTCTCCTCTATCGAGTCGGTATTGAGAATCGCGGCCCATCGCATGATCTCCCCGAGGGGGAACGGAACCTCCTTCTCGGCGGTCTCGCGAACCTGAGAGGCCGCTACTCGCTCAAGTTGGACGATGTGATTCGCGAACGACGCTTGTTGCACACGGTGCCAACGAGGATCGAAGGGCCAACGCGAGCGGGTGCTGTCATCGGTGGGACACCGCAGGCTGAGCCACTCCTGCGTGAAGTACTGCCACAGGGCACCAACGTGTTCGAGGAGTTGGTCCAGAGTGGTGACGTTGAACTTGTGCAGGAATCCGCGATGCATCTCGCACTCGACTCGCCAGACAATCTCGTCGGGTTGGAACGTTTCGCCCCAGACCTCGAACATGTACGTGCCGCCCTTGCTGGCAATCTCTTCGGTCTTGTCGTAGATGCGTGCGGAGATGGATCGGGACGAACGTGTTCCAAAGCTCACGCCAGTGAACACGTCGTGACTGTGGTGAACGGAATTCATCGTGGCGCGTGCGACGAAGTTCTCTACGTCATCGGCAACGAAATTTAGATCTTGAAAGTCCGCGTGCAGGTCAACGCGACTTACCACATCACTAATCACCTCGATCTGACCGGACACGAGATGGACGAGCCAATCACGCACCCCGAGTGGGCCGCGCGAATGCAGGATCTCAGCGCGTGGCTGGAAGCGCACCACGGGTAGCCTGTCGCCGTCACTGATCCCCAGCGCGCCCCAGGCGTGTTGAAGTCGGAAGGTGTGTCGCGCCAGCGCTCCCGGAGCGACGAGGAACTCCTCACCTCCGAACTGAAAAGGAACAAGGTCCGAAACCAATCGGGCCGCCTCCTTCGCCGCTGCCAGGGAGACCAGGAACTTCCGAGAGGCGACACCGCGAAGGGAGAGCACGAGCGTGTCGAATCCCGACGCTAGTTCTCGGGGCTCGTCGGCCCAACCGGGTGCAAGAAGCACTGCCATAATCTGACAGTATACATCGCTCCTGCCATACTATGGCAGTATTATTGCGACAACTTGGGGGTGCCAACTGATGAGCGAGCAGGGTCAAATGAGAACCCCGACGTGGCTGCAGGTCGCGGTTTCCAACGCTGGAGTTTTCAAAGCGGCTACCGCAATTACCTGGGCGTGGATTTGGGGGATCACCCGAGCTGACCTCGGACACGATCCGTCCGTCGAGGAAGTGGCGGAATGGTGGGGCGCTTCGGTTCGGACTTGCTACCGCGACCTCGCCGCATTTAGAAAGGCGTTCCCGTGGCTTTCCGACCCAACCGCCTTCGTGGATCAGGCCGAAGTGAAACCAACGATTGAGGCAGCGGCAAAAGGGATGGCCAATATTGCCGAGCGCATTAAAAACCGAAAGCGCCCGACCGATCTTGCGATGCTGAAGATCGGCTTCACGCCTTGCGCCTATCCCGGATAATCACGCGTCGCGTTCCAGTTTGTTCACGGACGTACAACTTGCAGTTTGCGGGTGCCGTGGTTACATGGAGCGCACCCATTCGTGTCTCCACCGTACGCGAGTAATTCCGACAGCGGAAATTTGAGAGCCCTAGACGGCTCCACCCTCTGATCTGGGTGAAGCCGTCTAGGGCTCACTTGAACTCAACTCGTGATTACGAGTTGTGCCTGCTAACTATTTGAACGCGCCGTATCCGTTGGGTGTTGCAACGGCGTTGACCGTGTGGACGCCATCGAAGGTTCCTTGATCCATAAGCACCTCGTAATTGCCCCAGACGCAGTACCCACCGTTTGTCGGATTGTCGCAGGCCTGGCTGTACACGATCTTGTAAAGCCACACGGAACCATCTCCACCCGGAACCATCCCGTTTTGCTCGTTGTTGACCCAAGCCCCGGCACACACTGTCGGATTGCCATTGGGGTAAAGAGGTTCGCCACTAGCGTTCAGCAGGAGATAACTGGCATTGCACGCATCCCACGCCGCGTTCCACTTCATGATGAGTTGGTCGTTGACAATGTTCGGGTCGATACGGTTGCCGTTGCTGTCTGTTCCGCTGAGGGCAATGGCGCAGGCTGTTTGACTAGTGTACCCCTGCTCTTGGCACCACTGCCAATATGTTCCATTGAAGACCCGTGCCGTGTAGTTGTAGCCGTACTGATCGAACCCACCTCCCGAGGCCGCCCCTGCTGGACTGGACAGGCCAGCTCCCAGTAGCGCGACTCCGAAGACCATTGCCGCACTCGCGAAAATCCTCAATAATCTCTGCATATTCAACCCCTCTCATCTGTGGGTCAACATCACTTCGATTGAAGCAACGAAATGCCCCCGCGTTGTTGCCCTTGCCGTTTTCACCCTACGCACAACACCATCACAATGCAAACGCAATTGGAGAGTCATTTAACTCATATCGGATATTTAGATTGACGGTTGGAATTAGCGCAATGCTTGTTGGCCATGCTCGATAACTTGGTTTAAGAACATCGTTCAACAACAATTGAAAGAAGGTGGCCAGCTCCACCCCAGAGGCAAGCGTCCATAGCGGAGCTTGAATTGTCCTCGAAACCTGTCGGGCTGATCTCAACGATGGAGTCTGGTGACAGGTAGTTCGTTGTTTCGTTCGAACCCGAGGCGCTAGGAGCGGTCGGGCCACTGGGTGTCACCCGCCACCACTAAGGGACCACCCTTCCGCCACGAGTAAGGGACCACCTTGTCTCCGCCCCGTGCCGGCCGCCTCTGATGT
>JAJZSX010000297.1 GCA_021849435.1 Actinomycetes bacterium
ATGTGCGAGACCCGGGGCGTGCCAGTCACGACGTTGCCCGACAATCACCGTTCGCACCCGGCGTTGCTCGCGTGCGTCAACCAGTTCTTCGACGGGGCGTCCTTCCGCTACGACGTCGACGACCGTGACGACCTCGCGATCGGCTTCACGCCCGCGCGACCGTTCCTTGACGACGAGGAGACACCCCACGGCCTCACCCTCGGCGACGGGTCCGCCCCGATGCACCTGCGCGTGGGCCACAAGGACGACGCGATGGTGCGCCGTGAGGTCACCGACTACGTCGCGTTAGTGCACGCTCGTGGCGTCCCCTACAGCGAGGTGGCCGTGCTCTGTCGCACGAGGTATCAGTGTCTCGAGATCCAACACCACCTGTCACGTCGGGGGATACCCGCGACGACCTCGGCCGACGAGAGCGTCGCCACCAGTCGCGCGGCGTTCCAGTTGCGCTTGCTCCTGGTGGCCCTCTCCGACCCCGACGAGTCCGCCCACACCGAGGTGCTGCGGGTCTCGTGGTTCCGCGAGGCCCTCGGGCGCGACGGTGAGCCCGACGAGCTCGTGAACCGGCTCGTCGAGGAGTTCTCGTTGCGCGGCGTGGCCGCGATCGCGGGCTTCCTGCACGACCGCAACGTCCTCACCACCGTGCTGTCCCTGCGCGACGGCGAGCGGCACGTGACCGACCTCCTGCACCTGTCCGAGATACTGAGCGTGGAGTGCCGCACCGTGCGGTCCCTGCCCCTCGTGCTCGACTGGCTCGACGACCTCGCGGTAGCCGACGACGCCGAGCCGAGCGTTCGCGCGCGGCGCCTGGAGACCGAGAGCGACGCCGTGCGCGTCATGACGGTCCACAAGGCCAAGGGCCTTGAGTTCGACACCGTGCTCGTGCCGTTCCTCAACGAGCCGTACCCGCAGATCGGTGCGGACGGCTCTCGCGCACTTCGCCAGTGGGTCGACGTGGACCACGTGGTGGTGGACGCCGGGTCGGGAATCGAGTGGGGCGACCCGGTATCGCGAAACCGGCGCGTCATCGCGAGCAATCTCGCCGAACACCGTCGGCTCGCCTACGTCGCGCTGACTCGAGCTAAACGCCACCTGGTCGTCTGGCTCGCCGTGACGTCGAAACAACCGCTCGGCGGGGAGTTCGCGCGGCTCGTCTTTGACCGGGCGATGTCGCCGCCGGCGCTCGCGGCCCGGACGGTAGACGAGGTGTCGTCGCTGTTCATGGACCCGAAACGGAAACGGAACGTCACGGTTGAAAAAGCGGTGACGAGCGATCCCGTCACCACCCTCCAGGATCTCTGGGGCGGCGCGAACCGGTTCTCGATTTACGCCATCGGCGACGGGGACGTCGCCGCCGCCGTCGAGCGCGCGACCACCCCGGGCGGCGTGCGCGAGCTCCGCGTCTTCGCGGCGGGCAGCGCCCCCTCGATCGGCTGGGAGCGACGTCGGTGGTCTTATACGGACCTCGCCAAGAACCTCAAGTTGAACGAGACCGTGCTGAGCGAACCCGATGACCAGAGCGAGCGCGCCGGCGGGTACGACGAGACGGTGCACGAGCTCGACGGCTCCGACGTGCTCGGCGACGTCTCCTCCGGCGTGCGGTCGGTCTTCGGATCGCTCGCCGGCGCCCGTTTGGGGGCTGCGGTGCACGCACTGCTCGAACGACTCGTCGGTGTCGAGGTCCGCGATCCGCGCGCCGCCGCCGTTACCGTCCTCGAGCGCGAGGGGTTCGCCGCGCACGAGGTGACCAACAATCTCGAGGTGCTTCTCACGTCGACGGCGACGCTGCTCGCGCGGCCGACCGCCCCCCTGCTCGATGGCCTCGCCCTCGGTGAATTGGGCCGACGAGACGTGGCTCGCGAGATGCGCTTCGTGCTCGCCCTCGGCGAGCGTCGCCGCCGCGAACGCCTCGCTGCCGCGGCGCGGGCGATTCTCGAGTTCGACCGTTCGGGCTCCGACGGGGACGGACTCTTTCGCGGCTACTTCGCCCGGCTCGCGCGCGACGTCGACGGCCTCGACGAGGGCTTCCTCATCGGTAGCCTCGACCTCGTCGTGCGCCGGGCCGACGGTCGATTCGCGATCGTCGACTACAAGACCGATCAGCTGCCCGGAGCCGAGCGCCCGTACGCGCGCGCTCGACTCCTTACGTCAATGGAGCACGAGCACTATCCGCTCCAGGCGCTGCTCTACTCGATTGCCCTACACCGTTACCTGCGCGGCACGCTGGGCGACTACGACCCCGGACGTCACCTTGCCGGCGTGGGGTACTACTACCTGCGCGTCGTGGGCGACCCCTCGGCCCACCCCGAGGACGGGTTCGCCCAGTGGTCGGTCACGCCCGCGGCGGTGGCCCAGGCGTCCGACGCGCTCGGAGACCTCGCGTGATCGCCGGGGACGTGACCGCGTCAGACCGCGAGCTCGCCGAGGTGGTGCTTCGCCGCTTCGGACCGGCGGACTCGTCGGCACTACTCGTTCGCATCGTTACTGCGCTCGCGCGCGCCGTGCGCGAGGACCACGCGGCGATGGACCTCAACCGTCGCGACGACGACCCCGTCGGGTCCGCACTCGAGGACCCCGACACCGTGCTCGAGGCCCTGCGCGCGGCCCCGGTCCTTTGTCAGTTCCTCGGGCGCGACGACCCGGTCGAGGCGAGCGGTCCACCACTCGTCGTGCTCGATGACCGCTTCCTCTCGCTTCGACGCTGGGCGCTCGCGGAGTGGCGCGTCGCACGTTCGATCGACGAGGCCCGCGCCACGTTGCTCGAGATGCCAGACGGTCTCACCCGCGATGACGTGGAGGCCGCAATCGCGGCGTCAACGACGGAGCTCGCGGGCGCCGGATACGTGGCCGACGAGCTGGGTGCCGTCGTGTGGCGGATGCTGACGCGCCGGGTCTCGTTCGTGACCGGGGGTCCGGGGACCGGAAAGACGTGGCTCGTCACCCAGGCCCTGCGCACGCTTGACCGCGCCTTGGCGATGGCGTCAGCGCGGTCGATGACCTTCGCCGTCGCGGCGCCGACCGCGAAGGCCGCTCGGCGCCTCGGCCAGACGCTCGACGCCGCCATCGCGGGAACCGAGTTCACCACCCTCGAACGCGACCACGACCGCGAGGGGTCGCTGCATCACCTCCTCGGGCTCCACCCCAGGGCGGTGGTCCCACCGCGTCCGCTCTGGCACGACGTGGTGGTCGTCGACGAGGCGTCGATGGCTGACCTCGCGATGCTCGACGCCCTGCTGCGCGCCGCCGCCGCCGCCGTCTCGCCGTGTCGGGTGGTGCTCGTGGGTGACCCGAATCAGCTGGCCTCGGTGAACGTGGGGGCCGTACTCGCCGACGCGGTGGCGAGCGAGGCCCGCACCGACGCGCTCGTCACGCACCTGGCGACGGTGCACCGCACCGACAACCGCGACATCTTGGACTTCGCGTCACTGGTGAAGGCGGGCGACGGTGAGGGCGTGCGGCGATTCATCGCCGACGGGCGCACCGACCTGCACCACTACGACCGGTTCGACGACCCCGAGCTCATCGCGCTCGTCGTCGAGCACGCGCGCGCGCTTCGCGACGCGGCGCGACGGGGCGACCGACCGGCGCTCGTGGGGCTCGCGGGGGCGCTCACGGTGCTCGCGGCCAACCGTGAGGGACCGGGTTCGGTGGCGTGGTGGAACGAGCGCGTCCGTGACGCCCTGCGCGAGGACCGCGCGGGGGTGGGGACGCGGTTCTCGGTGGGTGAGCCCGTGCTCATCACGAGGAACCAACGGTCGCTCGGGCTCCACAACGGCGACGTCGGTGTCGTCATGGAGGTCGACGGCGAGCTCGTGGTGGTCTTTGACGTCGACCGCGAACGACCACTCGCCGCGATCGCGCACGCGCAGCCCGCGTGGGCCATGACCATCCACAAGTCCCAGGGCAGCGAGTACGACCACGTCGTGGTGGTGCTGGCGCGCGTCGGGTCGCCGCTGCTCACCCGCGAACTGCTCTACACCGGCGTCACCCGGGCAAAGCGAGCGG
>JAJZSX010000298.1 GCA_021849435.1 Actinomycetes bacterium
GGACACGGATTCTGGACCAGTGCGGAGAACGCGCTGGTCGGTCCCCTCATCGCGATCATCAGTTGGGTCTGTTCTATCGGCAACGTACCCCTCGCCGCGGCGCTCTGGTCGGGGGGCATCAGTTTCGGTGGCGTCATTGCCTTCATCTTCGCGGACCTGATCGCGATGCCGCTGATCCTTATTTACCGGAAGTTCTACGGCAATAAACTGACGCTCCGACTCGTGGGACTCTTTTACGCGATCATGTCCGTCGCGGGGCTGATTACAGAAGGAATATTCAGGCTCTTCCATCTAGTGCCGTCGACACGGGCGTTGCAAATCACGTCGGCTCACTTCGAATGGAACTACACCTCGTACCTCAATATTGTCTTCATTGCGATTGCGGGCGTGGTGTGGTGGCTCGCCCGTAATCAGTCTCGCTTCGGCGGTGGCCTCAATTACGCCATTGACCCCGTGTGCTCGATGCAAGTTCGAGTCAGCGATGCGCCCGCAGAAACGTCACACGGCGATCATCACTACTACTTCTGTTCCGATCGTTGTCGCGAACGCTTCGAGGAACGGCCCGAACGATACACAAATGATTCAACCAACAGTGAGGAGATGGAACCAATGGAGCACCAGCACGACACGACCGGCACTGCTGTCGATCCAATATGCGGAATGACGGTAGATATTGCGGCGGCGGCGGCTCACCGATCGTTCGAAGGCACCGATTTCTGGTTCTGCAATGTAGGTTGCGCCGAGACGTTCGACCTCGATCCCGGTCGCTATCTCGTAAAGTAACAAGTGTCCCAACGAGTTTGCTGCCCATATTTCGTCAAGCGCCCGTCTCGATTTCGACGTTGAGCGTCTCGCGATCACGAAAACTCGATATGGTGACAACGACGACGGGCCGCCTACTCGGTCGTAACGCGTCGCGGAAGATTCCCGGCGCCAACTATTCGATGAGAACCCGCTGTGTTGGTCAATCACGACATGGAGGAAAGCAGCTTTTACATGGTAAGGAGCCGAACTGGCCCCTACTCGTCCACCGTTGCGGCGCTCGTCGGGTGACGTTGTGAGGCGTCCCGTGATGTTGTCGTCACTGGTTGCCCTAGCGTTGGCCGTGGCGTTCTCATCCTTTCTCATCACACGTCATCCCGTAAGTGCAACTATTGCCCCAAGTCCGCTACTGGGAAAAGTGGCCCCCCCGCTGAAGGGAAACGAACTCGACGGGGGAACGTTCAATCTCGCCCAACATCGTGGTCAGGTTGTGGTCGTAAACTTTTGGGCCTCTTGGTGCGTAGCGTGCGTCCGGGAAGCCCCCGATCTCTCGACATTCGCGTGGCGCGAGCGACATCGCGGCGTGATCCTTGTCGGCGTCGTTTTTAACGACACGTTGTCCTCGGCGCGGTCATTCGAACACCACTACGGCTCTCTCTACCAATCACTTATCGACCCCCGAGGAGACATGGCCAACAGTTACGGAGTCTCCGCGCCACCGACGACGTTCGTCATTGATCGGCGCGGACGTGTGGCCGTAACCTTGCTCGGACCAGTGAGCGCCAAGCAACTCACGGCGGTAGTAGCTCGCGTTCGTTGACGAACTGCGTCAGAGACCGTAGACAGCATCGAAGGCAGAAGAGTTCCAAGGTCGCAGTGCGACGGTGAGTAATTTCATAGTACGACGGCATCGAAGTTCAATCAGACGCATGGCGTCTCGAATACGTAAAGAAAGTTCTCACACGCCTCGCCGTTGTACCGCCCAGGCGGCACCCGACGGGGGCCGAAGGTTCCCGGCGGGTGCCTCAAGCCTTTGTCATGTCCGAAAATATGAATTCGAAGTAAACAAGCGGACAATGAAGGCAGATTCGATCCAGTCCCGCTTCACTAACCGAAGTCGCTGAAACGCCATTGTTCAGAGTCACTCCGCGCAAGTATCGTGCCGGATCCTTGGGTCCTCGTTTGCACAGGACTCGGTCACCCAGGGAGTTCTGCGAGTTCGGCATCTAGGCTCATCCTTAATGAATCGTCGTCTGTGGGCTGAAAACTACGCTTCATCGCTGCTGGCGGACAATCCGCGACGCTTGGCACACTCACGTGCGGTCGCGACCACCGCCTCTGAACTAGCCGACGTTCTGCTCGACGATCCCGAAGAACGCGCGGTGCTTGTAGCTGCCGCGTGGCTGCACGATATTGGCTATGCCTCGATGCTCGCTACGACGGGTGCTCATCACCTGGACGGAGCGATTCACCTCGACGAGTTGGGCGAGCATCGGTTGGCCTGTCTCGTCGCACACCACGGTTCGGGTGCCGCTGAGACGGCGCTTCGTGGATTTACTGATGAGTTTGCCAAGTTCCCCAGAGAGATGAGTTTGGCGGCTGACATCCTCACCTACTGCGACTTGTCGTGTGGTCCCGATGGGACGCGGCTTTCCCTGGACGAGCGCCTTCGTGAAATTCGTGCTCGCTACGGCGACGACCATATCGTCGTACGCGGGCTGGAAGCAGATGGCGACGTGATTCGTGGCGCGTTTCGTCGAGTAGAGCTACGACTCGCCGAAGTCGAGCCGGACGCCATAATTTAGGCGATCACCGGATCGGGGCGAGATTCGCCAAAGTGAGTAATTCGCAGTCGAATCGACGGATGGATATCCATGGTCGCTAGTTCGAAGAGTGTGAAGTAACCAACCTCGCTGGACTCATCACTGGTGCTGAGTTCACCCGCGACCGGGCGACACGCGAAGCAGACCGAGAACTGCTGGCGGACTTCGCCGTCGGCGTACTCAATGACGTGACGGGGGTTGCTGTAGATGCCGATGAGCCGGGTGATGTCAATTTCAATGCCTGACTCTTCGAGCACCTCGCGACGGCAACAGTCAGCGATGTTTTCGCCGGGCTCCATGGCGCCGCCGGGAATCGTCCAGAGACCGTTGTCAGTGCGCTTGATGAGCAGAATTCGATCCTTGTCATCGACCACTACGGCGGACGCTGCGGGTATGACTCGATTGGCCTGAGGGGCTGAATCCTCTTCGAAGTGTTCGATACGGCTCACGGTCGCTCCTTCGTGACAGATTGGTTCTCTAGGGTTTCTTGAGGTCTTACCGATTTGTTCGACATCGTTACCGCGCTCGGCGACTGCGGTGTCGCATGGGCGAGCAGCCCCTCAAAGTGCGTCACGTACTGGTCGAAAATGCCCCCGGAGCCAATTCGACGAAAGTGAAAGAGCGGCGCCATCTTCCCGGGGATTGCGAAGAGGTGGGGTGTCACCAGCATGTCGTCGTCGAAGCGAAAGACGGAACTGTACATGGGCGCGTTCTGAAAATGTAGTGACGCACCCGCCTCGACTATGGGGCGCAAATACTTGATGGAGGACTGAATCCTCGTGAGCAGCAGGCCGTCGAGTCCTTCCTCGGTGTCACGATCAAGCGCGGCTTGGCCGTGGGGATCGGCGATGACGATCCTCACCGAGCCGCCGTTCTCCATGAGTTCACTCAGTACGTTCGTCAAGTCGAGGTGGACCTCCGTCAGGAACAATACGGCGTAGCCGAGGATGTCAACGTGCTGCTTGGCGTCCACGATGAGTTTCCACCAGTAGTCAGACGGACAGTCCGAACGGCGCGCCCAAGCTCCCACGATCTCCTCACGGGCCGCCGCAACACCGACCTCGTCGCGGGGCCATAACCACAGGCGGTCCACTTCCAGATCGTCGGCAATGGCGATCTGAGTTTTCAGATGAGGAATGGTTCCATTCAGCCACTTGTCGACGGCCTTGCGCGAAGTGCCCACGCTCTCGGCGAGCCCCTGTGGTGACAGATCATTCTTGGCCATCGCCGCTTCGAGTCGTTCATTCCTCATTGACCCACTCTGCCACGTCGCACTCTCGCAACGAACCACGTGACCAGACCCGCGACGGCGCATTGGAACTTTCAAGAACTTTCAAAGTTTCCTCAAAGTGTCACGCAACGTCGCGCCAGTAGGCGAAAGTTCCGCGACGTTCTGGCTTGATGGTGAGGTCGCA
>JAJZSX010000299.1 GCA_021849435.1 Actinomycetes bacterium
CGATGGTGTAAACACCGGGAGCGGGAAGGTTGCTCATTATTTCTCTCCTACTTGGGAACACTGGTTGTGTGCTTCCCAGTATAGTTGCATCTACAACTATTTGTCAAGCAGTAATTGCTAAACCAAGCACCTGCTATACTTGATGCATGTCGATCGACCCCACCGCCTGTCCGTCAGGGGACGAGAAGGTCACCCTGTTTGGCCTGCTGCTCGAGACGAACGCGCGGCTGGCCCGGGGGCTGGGCGTCGAGCTCGAGGCCACCTGCGACCTGCCGCTCCCCTGGTTCGAGGTGCTGCTGCAACTGCGCAAGTCACCCGAGGGTCGGCTCAAGATGAACCAGATCGCCGACGCCATCGTGCACTCGACGGGCGGCACGACCCGCCTGATCGACCGACTCGAGGAGGCGGGCTACGTGGAGCGCACGATGTGCCCGTCGGATCGTCGCGCGATCCACGTCGCGATCACCGACGGCGGCAACGCCAAGCTCGACGAGGCCCTCGCCGTGCACCTCGTTTACCTCAACGAGCGACTCGCGGGTCGGCTCAGCGAGCCCGAGCGCCAGTCGCTCTCCACGCTGCTCGGCAAGTTGAACGCCGGCGTTTAGCACGTTAGCGATATAGCCGACCGTAGGCGGTTGTGCGAGAACCGCGGTGATGCGTCATTCGCGCATGGTTCGATGACAGTCTCGAAGCACCGCGAAACCCGAATCCCACGCCGGAGTCTCCACTCGTTGAACGAAGCGCTCAAACTACGACGGCTTCCCATTCATCGCGTGCGAGTCGTCCGGATTCGGCCTGCGAGTGCGAGACACGACGCTCCGACGTGAGCGATCTCGGTCCGGACTTCCGGAGATGATGGGCACACGACACTGCTAGCGCGAGTTTCGGGGCTATTTCGAAGACGACCGTCATTGTCGCTGGTCAGCGGCACTGATTGTTGAGACCGACTGTATTACCTAAGCGCGCGGTGCGAAGGCCTCCAGATCAAGGATCTCGAACAGCCGCTCCTGAAGTGGATCCATCTCGGTGAGCACGCGCCGGGCCCGTGGCCGTCCCCCCGTCGAGGGGTAGAGCAGCACGGTCTCTTGGATGCCGGCGAGCTCTCGCATGATCTCGCCGGTCGACAGGGCCAGACCCGCCCGAGCCACCTCGCGGGTCATGAGACGCAGCACGCTCAAGGCGAGCACGCAGCTGAACAGGTGCACGGCGATCTTCTGGTCGGTCCAGTGGAACATCGGGGCCACCGCGATGTAGTCGTGGTCCTTCAGTTGGCGAAAGCCCGCCTCGACCTCCCACTGGGAGCGATAGGCGGTGATGACCTCCGCCGTCGTCCAGTCCAAGCGGTCGGTGATGAGCACGCGCTTGCCAAAGATCTCCTCTTCGAGCGCGGCCCGGGCGTCGGGGTCGATGTCGAAGTCGAGTGCGAAGTCCTTCGGGGTTGAGCCACGCAGTTCGACGTGCAGCACCCGCTTCACCCAGCGCGGTGCCACGATCTGCTCGATCTCGGCCTCGACGGCTCGACGCCCCCGGCGGCTCTGACCCCCGGCGAGGCGTCGGGCGAGGTCGCTCAGTAACGCGGCGGCCTTGGCGAGGGTCTGGTCAAAGCCCCGGGACTGTTGGTGGTGAAACTCCGCCGAGTGAGTCACCACCACACGTAAGGTTCGCCCCAGGATCACCTGGGTGGTCTCGAAGGCCACCACGCCGGGCAGTTCGTCGTGGTCGACGACGCGGAAAGCGGTGCGGCCAACGCCCAGCAGATCGGGGTGCAGTGACGGCGGCACCGAGCCCACGAAGCACAGGTCGAGATCGCGCACCAGGGCCAGGTTGTCCGCCGAGTCCATGCCGGCGTCAAAGACCACCGTGAGCTGATCATCGGTGCCGAGAAACTGGCGCCGCAGTGCGCCAAGCGCGGTGGCGAACTGGGTGACGTCGGGCCGGTTGCCCGAGTAGGCGTGGCTCGCCACGGGAATGGCCCCGTCGCGCGTCACGATGAGCGAGAGCCCGACGATGCGTAGGTCGTGGCGCTTCTGCTTGGAGTGGCCCCTTCTCGCGATGGTGTTGCGATCGTTCGATGAGTCCACGTAGGTGACCACGTTGGTCATGTCGAGCACCAGGCCCGAGACGTCGATGTCGTAGTTCTCGAGCATGGTCGCCACGACACGGGCGTGGATCTCTTGGAGATCAGCGGGCGTTAGCTGGTCCATGGCGTCCCAGAACTTGCGGTGATCGAGCGCGGCCGGGGGCAGCTTGACCAAGCGATCACCCGCGGTCCCTTGCCACCACTGCGAAAAGGCCAGTTTCGAACACGGCGCGACCACCCGGTTGGCCACCATCAGTTCGAGGTAGGTGCCCACCGACGCCGTGGCGTCGTCGCGCCGTGGTCCCACCACGGCGTCGACGATCTCTCGTAGTCCGAGACGGTGCAACACCGAGAGGGCACCAGCCACGTCGCCGAAACTCAGGTGCCTCGTGCGTTCGGGCAGCACCTGGACCCCGGACATCGCCGCCTCGATGTCGGCGGCTCCGCCCAGGTAACGCTGCGAGACGATGCGGGGCTTGCCACCCACCCGGGCCGATTCGACCAGGTAGTAGTAGGTGTGCCCGCCGAGCTTCTTCCCGATGATCGAACTCATACTTTAGGTAATACACCCTAGCGATACTCAATGCAAGCACCCTCGTGTGCAATTGCGCTGGTCGCGTCAAGAATTGAACGGACATCCCACGCCCGTGACCAACGCAATTAGGAAATAGCCCCGAAACTCGCGCTAGATAGCGCCGCTGAATAGGGAAAATGGGTGTGGAGTCGCAAGTCGGTCGTGTTACTACGCTGATCGCTACTCGGGGACTACGTGTGCGGGGTCCGAACCTCGAAATCGAGGAAGCGGCCGGGCTCTGGAATATCGAGGGCCTGGAAGATCTCGACCTGACCGGGAGTGGTGGTTGATCGTTGGGCCACGCGTCCTTCGCTCGTCTCCATGGTGACGAGACTCATGCGGTCAAGTTCGTGACGGACGTTGCGCCAGGTGTCACCGGTTGCGTTCTCGATGACCCGCATGAGTAAAAGCCCCAACCAGCAGAGCTGGACGTGGCTGCGGATCCGGTCCTCGCGGTGATGAAAGACCGGTCGCAGTCCGAGTGATCCCTTCAGGTCACGCCAGCCCCGTTCGACCTCGAGGAGCTGCTTGTAGGCGAGGGCCAGGTCGGTGGGGGTGAGACTCTCGTCGGACGTGCGCAGCAACCACTTGCCGTCGAGTTTGGCTTCGTTGGCGATCGCCGCCTTGTCAATGCGGAATCTTCCGTCACTCAGGCGCCGCACCAGTCGCCAGAGGGCCGGCGTGGTGCGCAGGCGTCCGGCCAGCTCGTCGCGCTTCGACTTCGTCCACTCGTCGGAACCTTCGATCTGGGTCTTGAGGTAACTCACCAGGTTGGCGCGGACCCGTTGGTCGCGCTCGGCACCTTCGGGGTTGTGACACACCACGAAGCGTTGCTCCCTCGCACCCTCACCGACGCGGACTTCTTTCACCTGGAGGTTGCCGGCGACGTTGGCGTAGCGACCGGGGCGGCTCAGCGCCTCCTTCGCCTCGGCACTGGTGTGGCGCAACTTCTCGGCGACCACGTAGTGGCCGCCACCGCGCTGGAGGTAGGCGCGGTTCGCCACTGAGTTAAAGCCCCGGTCGGCGACCCACACCACTCGATTCAGCATCCAGCCCGCCAGGTCGTCTTTGATGGTGCGGATGATCACCTGGTCTGAGGTGTTGCCCGGGAACGTCCAACAGCGCACCGGCACACCCTCAGAGGTCACCGCCATGCCGAGCACGATTTGCGGCAGGTCGGGGCGGTGATCCTTCGAGTGCTTATTGAAGCGCCGAGTGGCGCGCTCTTCGGGACCCGGTGCGTTCGGTGATGCCGCGAGCTCGGCGCTCTTCTCCTCGGCCCCTTTCGCCAGGTCAAGGTCCGCCTCGGCGTCGGCCACGTCGCGCTCCAAGTAAGTCGAAAGAT
>JAJZSX010000300.1 GCA_021849435.1 Actinomycetes bacterium
CACCGATACCCAGTTCGCCAACGACTTCACCTGTGGTGGCACGAGGGACCTGTACATCAATTGGGGAACATCGGTCAACCTGCTCACGCCGTAGCGACAACGTCACAGCGGTTCCGGCGACGACAGAGACAGACACGACTCGCTTTTGCCGTCGTGCTCGTCCGCTCGTCGTCGCCGGATGCCGGCTTCGCCGTCGCCAAGCCATCGGGCCGTGTTGGACTCGACCGAGCACGATCAGACCACCACGCGACAGCGACCACTCCCTGGCACACCAGCTCAAATCACCGGATGGTTCGGCGATAGTGGGTCCCGTGACCCGATTGCTCTAGCGCGCGACTGCGAGTACGGTTCGACTCATCGACATGAACACCGATGAGATTCGCCGCGATCCGCTAACGGGTGTCGTCTCCATACACCCCGACCAACGGAACAAGCCCTTTCCGGTCGTGCGTCGAACCCTGCCCGATCCCGGTGAGCACTGCGTCTTCTGTGACCTCGCCGCGGCTCCGGTATCTGACACGAACAACATTCGCAACGGTGATGACATCAGTCACCTCCAACGAGACAGCCCCTACTCCTTCGTCATCGCGAATCGGTGGTGCCCGTTCGGCCCAGGGGGCGGCGCCGACCTCGTCATCGCTCGACGTCATGTCACCGATTTTGAGAGTCTCGGTCCTGACGAGTCAGAGGATTTGCTGACCGCCCTCCTCGAGGTACGCGCGCGACACCGCGCCGAGTTCCGACGAACCCTCGCCTTCGTCAACGTCGGCCTCGAGGTGAACGGGACACAGCCCCATCTGCACGGCCAAATCGTGAGCACCAACGTCGACGTCGCCGCCCCCGTCGCGATGGCCGTGACCGCCACCTCGCTCGACGAGGACGTAGCGCTCGCGCACCACCACAGCCTCGTTCTCGATGAATCGTCCGAGTCGGTGACCTACGTCGCCTGGGCACCCACCACCACCGGCGAGATCCGAGTCGTCGCACGGGACCCCAAGAACCTCGCGCAGGCCCTTCGCGCCGCGATTGCCGAACTCGTTCAAACCTACGGTTTGCTCGCCTACAACATCGTCCTATTGGATGGACCGTGGCTCGTGGCGCAACTCCTCCCGAGGTTTACCGCCGTCGGCGTACTCCCGCCGTACTTCGGGATGGCGGTCGTCATGATCCCGCCGTCCGACGTGGCCGATGCGCTCGCGCATCGGTAGGTGCGGCCGACTCGGTCCGAACGTACAACAATGGAATCCGAATTGATTCCAGCGATGTGAGGATCTCACGCTACGAGATACTGACAGGACCCCCCTAGCATGAGCATCGTTCGTCCGGACCCGGCGCCGCCCGTGTCGCCAAGCAGCTACTTGTCGCGAATGTAGCCATCCGCATCATCGTCCAGGACCGACGTGCGTCGCCCGAGTGATGAGAATCGCCTCGCCTCGCGGGGCGCCTTGTCGCCGTACCGGCCCTTGCTCGACACCCAGCCCACGAACGTTACGAAAGATAACGCAACCAGCATCCACACGTAAATCACGCCAACCCTCGTATCGCTTCGGGCCCAGCACTCCCCCACGCCCTCCCTGAATTGGACGTTACAGCGTGTGTCCTTTTCGAACACACCGGTTGGCCCTTTCCGACCGAACGAGCTCGGCACGTGCTCACCGTGCGCGTGACCCTGAATCCGTGGCAGTACCCGGCTCCGTCCCAGTGCCCTACCTCATTCAAGGCCCGTACGGGTGACGAACGGCTCTTCACCGTGTTAAGCGGTGCGGAAATCATGTCGCCGACGCAACACGAATCCACCTCTCACGGCACTTACCCGTGCAACGTCGCGCTTCACCGGAGAGACCGTGATCGAAGCGACGTGACGAGTTCTCCAACCGCCGATTGAACAGCCCCACGCCATCGTCAAGTGCAAGCGCGGTTCTTGGGGCCGAAGAGCACCCACGAACTTCTGCAAGGTCACACGCCGTGGCGGCCGCCGGGGCGGCGTCGAAGCACCTCGTTGCCCTGGCCGACAACGATGTCACTCACTATGGCGGGCGCGAACAAACCGTGCTCAACCACCCCGGGTATCGCCGAGAGCCGCGCCGCCAACGCACCGGGATCGCCAATCGGACCGAAGTACTCCGCGAGCACCCCATTATCGGGGCTCGACGGCCTGTCGCTCACGCGGGCGTCGCCGAGCGCTCGAAGCGTGGCGTCGAGTCCGAAAGCCAGCAGCTCGAGGGGAACCGGGGCCATGAGGGAAGCCACCATCTTGTTCGATGAGACGATCACGACATAACGCGTGGCGGCCGCCGCGACGATCTTCTCGCGAGTCTGCGCGCCGCCGCCGCCCTTGACCAGCCAACCCGCTGGGTCCACCTGGTCCGCCCCGTCGACGGCGATATCGAGGTGGTCTATACCGGTGAAGGGCCGCACGTCGAGTCCGAGGCGGCGGGCAGTATCGAACGTGGCGGGCGAGGTCGCCACACAGCAGATGTCGAGACGCCGACGCGCGAGCGCGGCCAGCAGGTAGGCGACGGTCGATCCGGTGCCGAGTCCGACGGTCATGCCCGCCTCCACCAGCTCGGCTGCCGCTTCGCCAGCGAGGCGCTTCTCGGTGTTGATGTGGCCCTCGTCGTCGGTGTCGGTCATCGCCACTCCCTTATTCCACCGCATCCGCTCCCACCCTATGGAAGCGGCCCCTGGCCAGTGCCACCAATCCACGAAGAACGACCACGATGAACACCACGCCGCCCGTCAGGTGACCTCGACAAAGTCTGTGCCGACACGATCCGCACCCTCGTAAACGATGCAATCGCGCTTCGCTCCGGCGTCGGGTCTCGCCGCGGGCGCCTACGTACTGGCCGATCACGCTGAGGGACTGCCCGAGGTCATCATCATCGCGACGGGAGCGAGGTCTCCCTCGCCGTCGCCGCCTACGAGACATTCAGCAGCGAAGGGGTGGCGGTGCGAATGGTAAGCACGCCGAGCGGTGAACCATTCGGCCGCCAGTCCGCTGCCCACCGGGAATTGGTCCTTCCGCCAGCGAAACGGGCCCGGGTGACCGTTGAGAAAGTATCCACGTTGGGGCGGCACCGCTCGGTGGGCGCTGACGGTGCGGTCATTGGCACGCACGCTTTCGGAGGCTCAGCTCCGCTCAAGGACCTGCCACACAAAGTCGGCTTCACCCCCGATAAGGTGGCTGAAACCGCCCGTCACCTGATTGCCTGACAACGTGACACCGTCGCACGCACGAGAGGAGTCGAGAGCGCATGATCGAGCACCCGTCTTTTTCGATCGAACCGTGGTGTCTGCGTGAGACCGCATTAGACCTCGACATCCTGGCCCAAACTGAGTCACTGTTCGCGTTGTCCAACGGACACATCGGATGGCGGGGCAATCTCGACGAGGGTGACCCCTACGGCCTCTCGGGAAGCTACCTGAACGGCGTGCACGAACTGCGACCGCTCCCCTACGCCGAGGTCGGCTACGGCTATCCCGAACGCGACCAAGTCGTGGTCAACGTCACCGATGGGAAGTTGATTCGACTGCTCGTCGACGATGAGCCCTTCGATGTTCGCGATGGCACGTTACAGCGTCACGAGCGCGTGCTGGATTTCCGCTCCGGAGAGCTGCGCCGACTGGCCGAATGGACGTCGCCGTCGGGTCGACAAGTGCGCGTTGGGTCATCACGACTGGTTTCAATGGTCCAGCGCGCAGTGGCGGCGGTTCGCTACGAGGTCGAGGCAGTTAATGAACCGGTACGCATTGTTGTCCAATCCGAATTATTCGCCAATGAGCCCGCGCCCGCCGCAAGCGGTGACCCGCGCGCTTCGGCCGTTCTTGAGAGCCCGTGGCTCGCACTCGACTACGCCAACGACGGGTCCCGCTGCGAATTGGTGCACCGTACGAAGCACAGCGGGTTGAGCGTGGCGGCCGCCATGGACCACACGGTGACGGGCCCAGACTCGACGCACGTCATTTCCGAATCCTATGAAGATCTCGGGCGAGATCG
>JAJZSX010000301.1 GCA_021849435.1 Actinomycetes bacterium
AACCCTCGCACGGCCCAGGCATTCGGCGTGCAATCGATCCCGTCGGTGTTCGCCCTGAAGGACGGCCGGGTCGTCGAGTCCTTCGTCGGCGCCCTGCCCGAGCACGCCGTTCGCGACTGGGTCAAGAAGTTCGCGCCGAGCGCCTCGCCGATCGAGCGTTTGCTCGCCGCGGGCGACGAGGCGTCGTTACGACAGGCCCATCAACTCGACCCCGCGAACGCCGAGGTCGTGGCGGCCCTGGGCGAGGTGCTTCGCGTGGCGGGACGCCTCGACGAGGCCGAGGCGATCCTCGAGCCCCTGGCGTCAGTCGTCGAGGTGAAGACCATCCTCGCTCGAATCCGCCTCGAGCGCGCGGGCGTGCGTCTGGACGGGGACATCGATCTCACGCTCGAGCACCTGCTCGATCAGTCAGTCACCAACCCCTCGGCGCGCGAAAGCCTCCTCGAGTTGCTCGACGCGCTCGGTCCTCAGGACCCGCGCTACGTCGGCTTCCGTCGCCGCCTGGCTAGCCGTCTCTACTAGTGAGGCCCTTCCGACCCGTCGGGACCATCGAACTAGCGATGGGCGAGCGAACCCACGACGTCACCACCCGCGCGCTCGTGATGGGGATCTTGAACCGCACGCCGGACTCGTTCTACTCGCCGGCGGCGACCTACGACCTCGACGCCCTGCTGGCGCGAGCCGACCGGCTGGTCGTTGACGGCGCCGACCTACTCGACGTGGGCGGCGTGAAGGCGGGACCGGGCGAGGAGGTCAGTGAGGCCGAGGAGCTCGATCGGGTCGTACCGGTGGTCGCCGAGCTGCGACGCCGCTTCGACGTGCCGATCAGTATTGACACCTGGCGAGCGGCCGTCGCCGACGCCTGCTTTCGCGAGGGGGCGACCGTCGGCAACGACATCAGCGGCTTCGCCGACCCCGACTACCTGCCCGTGGCGGCCAAGGCTCGCGCGACGGTGGTCGCGACGCACATCCGCCTGCGCCCGCGCGTGGCGGACCCCTCGCCCCACTACGACGACGTGACGGCCACGGTGCGCGACTTCCTGCTCGAGCGGCGCCGGTGGGCGATCGAGGCCGGCGTCGAGCCCACTCGCATCGTGCTCGACGCGGGACTCGACTTGGGCAAGACGCCGGCGCACTCGCTCCAGCTGCTTCGCGACTCGGCGACCCTGGCCGAGCTCGGCTCACCCCTGCTGCTCTCGGCCTCGAACAAGACGTTCCTCGGAGCCCTGTTCGACCTACCGGTGACCGATCGGAAGAATCCGTCGGTGGCGGCGACCTGCCTCGGGATCGCCGCCGGGTGCCGAGTGGTTCGCGTGCACGACGTCGCGGCGAGCGTGCGCGCTCGCGACGTGCTGGCGCGGATCCTCGAGGACCGATGAGCGCCTCGTCGATTTGCGTCGTCGGCACTGACGCGACGATGGTCTACGACGCCGTGCGCAACGTGGTCGACGAGGCGCTCGGCGCGCTCGACCCGACGGTCGCGCTCGAGGACTTCGTCGCTCGCGACTCCTCGGCGGGCGAGCCGAGCACCGGGCGCCTGCTCGACGCGCTCTACACCCCGGCGATGCTGGTCGAACGCCGCGTCGTGGTGGTGCGCGACGCGCAGTACCTCAGCGCCGACGAGGCGAAGGCGCTCCAAGCGTGGATGGCGTCGCCGACCCCCGAGACCGTCCTCGTACTCGCGGTCGTCGGCGCCAAGACCAACAAGCTCGTCAAGGCCGCCGACGTTCTCGTCGACGTGAACGTCGGGAGCCGCCAGGCCGATCGGCACGAGTTCGTCGCGGGCAAGTTCGCCCAGTATGGGGTGACGGCCGACCGTACGGTGGTGGCCACGGTCGTGGGACGAGTCGGCGACGACCTCGCACGCGTCGACGCGCTCGCGCGCACGCTGCACTCGATCTACGGCACCGCACCACTCACCGTCGGTCACGTCGAGCCCTACCTCGGGGACCCCGGCGGGGTGCCCGAGTGGGACCTCACCGACGCGATCGACGCCGGTGACGCCTCGCACGCCATCACGGTGGCGCGGCGCATGCTCGACTCCAAGGGCCGCGCGGGGCTGCAGATCGTCAACCTGCTCCAGCGCCACTTCCTGCGACTGGCTCGACTCTCGGGCGCGTCGGTGCGCGACGCGGACGAGGCGGCCAGCCTGCTGGGTATCAAGGCATTCCCCGCGGGCAAGGCGCTTGCCGCGGCTCGGCGGCTGGGCGACGTTCGCGTGGTGGAGGCGGTGCGGCTTATCACGCGCGCCGACCTGGACCTGAAGGGTGGCGTCACCTTCGGCTCGGGCGACGACTCGACGGCCGCCGACGCGACGGAGTTAATGGTGATCGAGGTGTTGGTGGCTCGACTCGCGCGACTATCGGCGAGCGCGCGGCGTTAGTTCGCGCTGGCGCGAAGGGCGTTGATGCGCCGCATCAGGCCGCTCTTCTTGTTGGCTGCCTGGTTCTTGTGGATGATGCCCTTGGCGGCCGCCATGTCGATGCGCTTGACCGCGACCTGGAGGGCCTGGGCCTCGTTCTCGCTGCCGACCGCAGAGACCGCCGTCTTGACGCGCGTGCGCAGTTCGGACTTGACGGCCTTGTTGCGCTCACGCGCGATCTCGTTCTGCTTGTTGCGCTTGATCTGGCTCTTAATGTTGGCCACGAAAACAACCTCGTTCGATAGCGGTGCCGACGGTCCGGCGGGCTGAACAAGGTTAGCAGAACCACCGGGCCCTGCGCTCAGGCCAACGCCGGCCGGGTAGCCTTGCTGCACCGTGAGCTCCTTGACCGTACCCGTTGATTTCTCACGAATCAGGAACTTCTCCATCATCTCGCACGTCGACCACGGCAAATCGACGCTCTCGGACCGGATCCTGGAGATCACCGGGGCGGTCGACCCCCGCCTGATGCGCGCCCAGTACCTCGACTCGATGGACATCGAGCGCGAACGCGGGATCACTATCAAGGCCCAGAACGTCCGGGTCCGATTCGAGGACTACATCTTGCAGCTGATCGACACGCCCGGCCACGTCGACTTCGGCTACGAGGTCTCCCGGTCGCTGGCGGCCTGCGAGGGCGCGATCCTGCTCGTCGACGCGAGTCAGGGCATCCAGGCTCAGACACTCGCCAACTGCTATCAGGCGATCGAGCACAACCTCGAGATCGTGGCCGTGCTCAACAAGATCGACCTGCCCGCGGCGGACCCCGAACGCTGCAAGGACGAGCTCGAGCGCGTGTTGGGCCTGCCGGGCGACGAGGTGCTCTCCATATCGGCCAAGACCGGTGAGGGCGTGGCCGAACTGCTCCGCGCGGTGATCCAGCGGATTCCCGCCCCGACGGGGGATCCCGACGCGCCGCTGCGGGCACTGGTCTTTGACTCCTACTACGACCAGTACCGCGGGGTCATCAGCTCGGTGCGGATCGTCGACGGCACGATGCGTGACCACGTCAAGGTGCGCATGATGCAGGCCGGCGCCAGCCACGAGATCGAAGAGATCGGCGTGCGCACCCCCGACATGGTGCCGGTCGAGCAGCTCGGACCCGGCGAGGTGGGCTACCTCGTGGCCGGGATCAAGGACGTGGCTGGAGCCCGCTCCGGCGAGACGGTCACCGAGGCGGCGCGTCCGGCCGCGACGGCACTGGACGGGTACCGCGACCCCAAGCCGATGGTCTTCTGCGGGATCTACCCGATCGACGGCGACGACTTGGCGGACCTGCGCGACGCGCTCGACAAGTTGAAGCTCAACGACGCCTCGATCACCTTCGAGCCCGAGTCGAGCCACGCGCTGGGCTTCGGATTCCGCTGCGGCTTCCTGGGGCTCTTGCACATGGAGATCGTGCGCGAGCGGCTCGAGCGCGAGTTCAACCTCGCCCTGATCGCCACGGCCCCCTCGGTCGTGTACCGCGCGTTCCTCACCGACGGCACCGAGGTCGACGTGGACAACCCGACCGACCTGCCCGAGCCAAGCCGGCTCGATCACATCGACGAGCCGATGCTCGACATC
>JAJZSX010000302.1 GCA_021849435.1 Actinomycetes bacterium
CGGGCGCAGGCAGACGTAGAGGTCGAGGATCTGGCGCAGGGCCACGTTGAGCGAGCGGAATCCGCCGCCAATGGGCGTCGTGAGAGGGCCCTTGATCCCGATGAGGTGCTCGCGGAAGTCGACCACTGTCTGCTCGGGCAGCCAGTCGCCGGTCTCGTCGAAGGCCTTCTGGCCCGCGAGGACTTCCTTCCATTCGATGGTCTTGCCATGCTTCTTCGCCGCTGCGTCAAGCACGAGCTTGGCGGCGGGCCAGATGTCGACGCCGGTGCCGTCACCCTCGATGAAGGGGATGATCGGATTGTCAGGGACCTGCAGGACGCCCGAAGGGCTCATCGTAATTTTCTCAGCCATGACCTCATCCTACGACTCGCGCCGGACCCCGATTTTGGGCCAAAAGTCCCGGTCGAAAGTAGCCCGTCTTGGAGCGTCATCCTTACGGCCCAGCACGGTCGTCGCGCTTGGTGTCTATCAGCGCGTTTTTCCACTCGCCTGATCCGTTCACGCTCGCTGGCGTCTAGGAGACCTCCGTGAGACTGAACACGTCCCCCAGGTCAAGAACCGTTACCGAAATGGCGGCATGAACGTCGACCGGACTTCAACAGTGGCCATATCGAAGTCGTACACGCTCGAAAGTTCACGGATACGCCGCCAACCGAGTCAATGGACTTCTCATGAATAATCAAAGTAGGCCCGACAAGCCTCTTCGAAAGGTGAGGCTCGCCTTCCTCCACAAGGCCGAAAGGACCTAGGAAGGTAGCAACGTGATAATCGCGTCGGCGATGGTCTGATATCCCTGGTCGTTGGGATGAAGGTTCGGCCCGTACGGCGGTTCATGACACATCCACGTCTGGGCGCAGACCTGCGCCAGGTTCTCACTAACTGTGCCGAGGCCGTCAACGGTCACCGCAGCGGTGTCGGAGGTGTGGAATCGTAGGGCCACGTCCGCTACGGGGATCGCGTTCTGGCCGTAGACCGTTGCCAGGGTTGAGTTCAACAGGTTCATCATTGGGACGCTCGCGTCGGCGAATCGCTCCCCCTTCCGTCCACTCAGTGCGGCAGCCAAGTACGGGTTGTAGTGGTTGATACCGACGAACGTCACGTATGGTCCGGCCGCAGCCTTCAGCATGGAAATGATCTGAGACAACTGAATGCTCAGTAGGTCCATACGCGCATTCACACACGCCGCGTCGACCGTCGGATAGTGGACACAGCCGTGCAGGTCGTTAAATCCGAGGTCGAGCGTGACGATGCCTTCCTGATTCTGGTGGGCCCGCAGATACTCGACGGCACGCAACAACTGCGAGTCGCCGCGCGCGTAACATCGATCGCCACCGTAGAGCACCTGCCGGGTGGTCTCGCCAGGGCACCCCGTCTGGAAAAGTTGCATCGTGATGCCCCTAGCGGCCAACATCGCAATCAGATCATTCGCGTACCCCTTATGCGTAGGCAGACCACGAGCGTGGCGTGGCGTAGGTTGCACACCCACCGAGACCGACGCGCCGATAGCGAGCAGGAACGTCGAGTCGGCCGTCGAGGTTCCAGTGGCTGACGCGGGTGGCGTCCCCGCCACCACGCTCGTGCCGGCAACGAACAGGACTACTGCGACAAGTGATGTCATCCAGTGGACGCGGCGTAACAGCGACGTGTGCTCATTGATCCCGTGGTGTGGTGTCACGCTCGGCGTCATACGATCCGGCAGCACGGCGACACGGTCGCGACATTTGTGGAGCATCTACTCATTGCGCAGTGCCTCAATCGGATCAAGTTTGGCGGCCCGACGTGCTGGGTAGAAACCGAAGAAGAGTCCAATCGAGAGAGAAAACGCGACGGCGAGCATGGCGGATCCGGGCGACACTACAGTGTGCCAACCTGCGAGATGGTTCACCGCGGACGCGATTCCGATGCCGCCGGCAAGCCCGATTATCCCCCCAACCGCGCTCAGAGTGACCGCTTCGGTGAGGAATTGAAGTTGAATCGTCCCTGGGCTAGCACCGACCGCCTTGCGGATTCCAATCTCGCGCTTACGTTCCGAGACCGCGACCAACATGATGTTCATGATGCCGATTCCACCTACGAACAGCGCAATCCCCGCAATCGCTGCAGTTAGATACGTAAAAGTACGCGTTGCCGAACTCGCAGTAGTGAGGATGTTGCGTTGCGATGAGATTATGAAGTCGTTCGGATAGCTCGGTGGTAAATGGTGTCGCTGGCGGAGCAGCGACTTGATCTGAGATTGCGCCATCGGTATCTGCGCTCCGCTTCGAACCAGGATATTCGCTGTACTAAAACGCGTGTCACCGAAGATTGCCGATTCCGCTACCGTTAGCGGAACGAAGAGATTGTCGTCGTAGTCGTTTTGTCCGATTACCCCCTTCGCTGCTTGAACACCCACTACCCTGAACTGAACGCCACCGACCAAGATATTCTGCCCAATCGCATTTCCGTTAGGGAATAGCGTCGCCGCTGGCGTATGACCGATCACGGCGACACGGCGACCGAAAAGTACATCTATCGGGCTGATAAACCGACCCTGGTCAACCGTATAGTTCATGACACGTCCGTAGGTAGTTGTGATTCCAGTCACTGTCGTGGACGCGTTGAAGCGCGACGATGAGATATTCATATCGACGGAGCGACTGGGGGCGGCAGCGGCGACGGTCGGCAGTTTGGCGATAGCGGCGAGATCTCCTTTGGTAATCGTGAACTTTGACGTCGTTACCGGTACTCCACCGACCGTTATTTGACGTCCATCAACGATAAGTACATTTGGTCCGAGACGCTGGAGCGTAGCTTGGATATCGGCTTGCGCTCCAGCACCGACCGAAGTCACGCCAATTACGGCTGCGATACCCGTGACGATACCGATGATCGTCAAAAATGCACGTAGGCGATTTCCAGAAAGAGCCCTTAGAACAACCCTCAAGAGTGCTATTGCGGTCATGGGGCGGACACCGCGCGGGTGCGAACTGTTACGGGATCGTCGTGTTCAATTCGTCCGTCACGCATTCGAATCAACCTTGTCCCGTACGCCGCAATATCAGGCTCGTGTGTCACCATCACGATCGTCATTCCCCCCTCATTTAGTCGCTGCAACATCGCCAAGATTTCGTTGGCGCTCCTCGAGTCAAGATTGCCTGTAGGTTCGTCGGCCAGGAGCACCTTTGGGGCCGTGACCAGCGCGCGTGCGATGGCCACGCGTTGTTGCTCGCCGCCCGAGAGCTGTGTCGGTTGATGCCGTTCCCTCTTTTCGAGTCCGACGACCTTGAGCGCTTTGCGGGCTCGCTCGTGGCGATCGGCCGAGGAAACTTTCGCGTAGAGAAGTGGAAGTTCCACGTTATCCAACGCGGAAGTGCGCTGCAGAAGATTGAACGATTGGAAGACAAAACCAATCTGCTCACGTCGCCGGCGAGCGAGTTGAACCTGGCTCAGCCGAGCTACGTCCTCGCCATCGAGTAAATAACGTCCGGAGCTGGGTCTGTCTAGACAACCGAGCAGACTGAGTAGAGTCGATTTCCCGCCACCAGATGGTCCCATTATCGCAACGAACTCTCCGGCGGCGATGTTGAAACTCACGCCGCGAAGCGCTTCAACAACAAATTCTCCAACTCGATACTGCCGCGTGAGTTCTGCGACCTCTACGACGATCTCACCGTCTACTGCGCGTTCTGCCGTTGCCGTGAGGGGAGTTATGGCACTCAATGGTTCCCACCTTGACCCGATCCCGCAGCGGGCACACCGATTCCCGGTGGCGCTTTGCCAGTCGACGTGCTCGCGCTTACGGTAGGCGTGGACTGAGGCAGAACGAGGCGCTCGCCGCCCTTGAGACCCTTGGTGATCTCTGCATAGTTACCACCAACGAGACCCACTTTGACTAGTTGGATCCTTCGGTGACCCGCTTGATTGAGAACGGTGACATATGGACTTCCACCGTTGTTGCCGCCGGAAATCACACTCATGGCGTTGAGCGGGACACGAATCACGCCGTGG
>JAJZSX010000005.1 GCA_021849435.1 Actinomycetes bacterium
AGTTGCCTGTGCACGTCGATCCTACGAGGTTGTCGCCGGCCATTCGGCCCGACGGGCATCGAAGTCCTCTGCTTCACCGTCGGTGACCGGTAGGTGACGATCGTCGTCGAGCAGGTTCAGATCCACTATGTCCCGGGGCTACTTTCACCCGCATGAGAGAACTTCCGGTGGTCGCCTATTGCGACCCGTCCGTTGGGATAGTGCCGATGACGTGGCCCCTTCACGCCGCACGCCAGCGCAGTGTGGTTCATCTCGGTTGAGGCCGCAAAACGGGAAATATCCGACGTCAAAGTGCGAAGTTGAATTGGAGTACCTGATCGAGGACAGCCATAAGATTGTGAGCGGCTACTCCGATCGCGTTGCCGAACTGCTCAACCGAAATCGCTCGATCTTGCTCTGCCCGAGCCTTGACCTCGACCTCCAAGACGGTTAACTCGCAATGTGACCAAAGTCCTTGTTGCAGCGCACTTCCAAGTGAGCGAACGCGTATAGCATCGCCGCAGGGGCAGGCATCCGGTTGTGGTTCGTAAGACTGCAACCGTGCGATCGGAGCCCGTTATCAAGAAGCCCGCAGTCGAGTGTCCGTCTCAGGAAACACTGTGTAGCAGTCGGCATCGCCCACTCTGCGAGGCGACGACGGAGCGGTTGCGCTCGCTCGGTTTCAGCCACGTTGAACACGCAGGCCATGCGGAACGACCTTCTATCTGGAAGCCTCCGTTGCTTATCCTGCCGACGAAATGATCGCGTCGCCGGACAGTTCATCCGATTGATACCTAAGGAGATGCAT
Organism: Actinomycetes bacterium; assembly: GCA_021849435.1. The sequence goes on from JAJZSX010000005.1 coordinate 788, forward strand.
ATGACCCGTCGCGCTTACTATTGGCCCGTTTTGATTATCGGAATCCTCATGGTGCTACTACCCTTTGCCATCTCTATGCCGAGCAAGACGAGCGCCGGTCAGAACATGCTCAACGACTTCCACGCCATGATGCAACCAGCCAGCGTGAACGTCACTGTCGGCCTCTACCACAGCACGTTCGAGCCCTTGCTGCCGGTCGCTCGGGGCGGTATCGCCGCAGCGGGTGAGACGAACGAGATGATGACTGGACTCGCCACGGCGATGCACATGACGCCATCCCAATTGGCCACGTACTTTGGATCGAAATACCCTGCGCTCGCGCAACTCCTTACGAGTTTCCCACGGACGGTCCCAATCTTCAAGAACGTGGCCCCCGGACTCAACCATTACAAACCACTAGTTGAGACAATGCAAGCCAACGTCAATAATTACGCCAAGGTAGATAGCTTGCCGAATTTCAACTTGTTCACGTGGTTCTTCGTCGTGCCTGGCGCGTTGATCTCGCTCTTCGCGCTGCTCGGGCTCGGCCTTTTCCGCCGTAAGAGCCATGCGACTATCGCCTGACTGCACTCACTCGACTTCTCGTAGGCTGAGTCCCCTGACTATTCGCCGGTTCTAGCGACGCGAGGTGCGCGGCGGGCGCTTCAATGGCCAAAATGTCCACGCGAGTATTGCGATCAATGGACCAGAATTAACGTCAGTGCCCTGAGACGTGAAGATGCAACCGAAGTCCTGAGCCAGCCAGATGAACCCGGCCACGACCAACGCGGTAATCAACGCTGGCCGCACCAACGGCGGAATCATTATGGCGAGCGCGACACCGGCACTGAGTAACGCGAGCGTAAGCGAGATTGCGAGTCCCCGGCCGGCGAGCACGGCCGCCATGCTCCGGTCAATCGATTGAACCCACCCTGGTTCGCCAGACGCCATACCGTAGACGAGGTCGTGGAGCGCTTGGGGCATTCGATTAGCCGGAATGAGGAAGTACACCGCGAAGTCAACCCAGAGCACGATCCAGGCAGCAATCGCTCCCTGTTGTCCCCAGGGTCCATTCTGCGCGACCGACGACGCATCACTACGACTGGTGGGCCAAATCAAGACTGCGACGAGTGCATAGAGCATCACTGCACCCGGTTCCCCAGCGAGCGGTGAACTGCCAGAAAAAGCGCCACCGAACCCCTCTGCGAACCACCAGACCGTGACGCTCCATACAATCGAAGTTCCTAGAGCCAAACGAACCGTCGGCCGCCAGAACAAGCCCAACGCGATGAGCAGTTGCAACATTGCATAGAGAGTGTTCCACCACGCGATGTCGTGGATCATGAAGTGGTCAGCCCACACCATGGGTCGATAGAAGAGCCAGGGATTGCCGGAGGCAGTCGGCGCGAGTACGTTGGAAACAAACGCCTTCGTGAACATGAACGGTTGAAATTGAAGCGCCGCATCAACAAGCCAGATGATGCCGAGCGCTACCTGCACGTTGCGGCGTCGCGTCTCAAGTCGGTCCACTAAAACCTCATCCGCGTCGGTCGCCCGACCCGACCAACGCGTTGACGCCACAGAATCCACTATGTGACCCAACATCGGACACCTCCTCGCAAATCATCCTCCATTAATCCTGCGAGTGCGTATGCCGTCTCACTAGCGTGAAATCACGGTCAACTTCGCCGTATTGTCACCGAGCCGCGCTAGTCGTAGCAGTAGTGCTGAAACACCTCTCATTTGGTCACTTCTCGCCGATCCGCTTTCGCGCAGAAACGAGGAGTCCTGGTTGGGTTTGGTAACGGCCGTTACGTCACGGTCTGTGGAAAACCCTACGTTACAATCTCCATGGAAATTGGTTACTACAATCACAATTTGAGACCGACTCCACCCATCCGTCCCGTGGCATTAGCCCACGTCTCACTGGAATCCTTCAACTCAATGGCGGCACACTCATGCACGTCAATACTAGTAGTTGATACTGCAACAATCACAGCTGCAATATGTCTGGCGGGAACGAATCATTGCAGGACTTTCGACCCTAGTTCGCGAGCCTGTACATGAGTATCGTCACTTATATGCACAGTGTGCAAGCGGATAGGCAGGGCGCGCAAAGCTCCCACTTTGCGCAGAGGTTGCTTCGCGCAGAGCAGGTTGGTCGAATTCTTGGCGTAGACCGTTCCACCATCTACCGGATGGCTGAAAGTGGACGGCTACCAGCGATGAAGGTCGGTCGGCAATGGCGTTTTCCCGCTGACGTCCTCGAGGAAATGCTCCCAGCGAATAGCGTGCAAACGAACGTTCACGAATCGGATCGAGACACTATGGCTCGAGCGGTCCAAGCGACGCTCCCTCTGATCGAACTTTCGGCCCAGATTCTCGGCGTCTCACTGGTCCCAACGGACATGAATGGCGAACCGGTCACCGGCATCGTTAATCCATGCCCCTGGCTCCACGAGCGCTCGGCTGATCCGGACTTCATTTCGGCGTGTGTAGTCTTTTGGAAGCAGCTCGCCGATGATCCGGTACTCGATTTGCGATATCACCGCAGTCCCCTCGACATTGATTGCGCTCGCACATTTGTTCGTGTTGGTCCGCGACTCGTGGGGATGCTCTTCGCTGGGGGAATCGATCCTACGGGTAACGACGAACGTCCGCTTTATCGTCTAAGCGACGAGGGACGCGCACGAGCGTTGACCTTTCTCCCAGCGGTGGCGGCCGCAATCTCACGCCTCGCCGCTGGACTACCGCAAGGTATCGACCAAAGGAGCACTCAATGAAGAACCTATTGATCCTCGGCGGTGGAACTGCCGGGACGATGGCGGCCAACCGACTGCGCAAGAGGCTCGAGCGTGGCGAATGGAAGATCACAGTGGTCGACCAGTCGAACAACCACTACTACCAGCCGGGACACCTCTTCGTCCCTTTCGGTATCTATCGCCCAGCCGACCTCGTCAAGCCAGTCAGGCGATTCATGCCCGAAGGCGTCGATCTCGTGCAAGGTGAGGTCGACCGCGTTGTCCCCGAGGAGAATCGCGTGGTACTCATCGATGAGCGCGAACTGAGGTACGACTACCTGATCATCGCAACCGGCACCTCACCGCGCCCCGACCAGACACCGGGGATGAATGGCAGCGAATGGCGAAAGAGCGTTCACGAGTTCTACACGCTTGAGGGCGCGACCGCGCTCGCCGAGAAACTGGCTGACTGGGAAGGCGGCCGCATGGTGGTCCACATCGTGGACATGCCGATCAAGTGCCCGGTCGCACCGCTCGAATTCACCTTCCTCGCCGATGCGTTTTTCACAGAGCGCGCAATGCGAGACCGCGTCGACCTGGTATTTGTCACGCCGCTGGACGGAGCGTTCACCAAGCCAATCGCATCAAAGCACCTTGGGGGAATCCTTGAAGAGCGAAACGTAACCATCGAGAGCGACTTCATGGTGGAACGAATTGACCCCGACACCAAGACGTTGATCTCATTTGACGAACGGGAGATTCCGTTCGACCTCTTGGTCACGATCCCGCTCAACATGGGTGCCGACTACGTCGCGCGTTCCGGTCTTGGCAACGATCTCAATTACGTGCCAGTCGACAAACAGACCCTGCTCTCTAAAGCCCACTCGAACATCTTCGCAATCGGCGACGCCTCAGACATTCCGACATCGAAGGCAGGTTCTGTCGCTCATTTCTCGATTGAACTCTTCGAGGACAATTTCGTCAACCATGTCAACGGACGTCCCATGACCAAACTGTTCGACGGGCACGCGAACTGCTTCATCGAGACGGGGAGTGGCAAGGGTTTGCTCATTGACTTCAACTACGAAACCGAGCCGCTGCCGGGCAAGTATCCCCTGCCCGGACTTGGACCGTTCAGCCTCTTGCATGAATCCGAAGCCAACCACTGGGGCAAGATGACGTTCCGCTGGGTGTACTGGAACCTGCTCTTGCCGGGCAAAGACATGCCGTTTGAGCCCCTGATGTCGATGGCGGGCAAGGAAGTCGAGGTGCCGTCGTGACCACAATCAACGAGTTGGACTCACTGGACGAACGAATCGAGCGGATGGCCGAGCAACTTCGCGAGATCACCAGCGAACTCCGTCATCAACGAGAGAGCCGTGAGCGTTGGCACGAACTCGTCGAAGACATGACGCCCCTCGCCGAGCAAGCGATGTCGTCGGCCATTGGACACCTCGAAGTTGACTCGTGCGACTTCGTTGACTTGATGAACCTCGCCCACGCACTCGTCCGTAACGCCGCCGTCCTCGAATCGTGGATCGGCCCCCTGCGAACGATGTCAGCGCTCGCCGACGAACTCGGCCCGCTGGGTACTCCCGCGGTCGCCAGTCTCAACGCCCGACTGCAGCAACTCGACGAACGAGGGTACTTCGCCTTCGCGCGCCGCACCGTGGGGATACTCGACAATGTCGTCACCTCGTTCAGCGAAGAAGACGTCAAGCTCCTTGGCGACAATATTGTGCTGATACTGCAGACAGTCAAGCAGATGACTCAGCCAGAAGTCATGAGCATGCTGCGCCGCACTGCAGTGACGATGCAAGAAGAGAGGGCCGGCGACTCGTCAAAGGCACCGTCAACCCTCGCGCTGCTGCGCCAAATGCGCGACCCGTCAATTCGTAGGGGGCTCGCTCGCGGCCTCGCCGCGTTGCGATCAATGGGGGCTGAACCAGCTGACGACGGGGTCCAGTCTGGCGACGCCACACACTCGTCAACCGCGACCACCGTTCAACCAAGGAGGTAGTAATTATGGCCACCGCCACCATCAATGGCACCGAGATTCACGTGAATGACGAGGGATTCCTCACCGAATACGACGAATGGAACGACGACATCGCCAAGGTTCTCGCCGCGCAGATCGGCGTCGAACTAACTGACGAGCACTGGAAGGTTATCCGGTTCCTACGCGAGGATTTCAAACAGCAGGGTGAGTCGGCAACGATTCGGCGGGTTTCCACCGTCGGAGGGTTCGACACCAAAGAGCTGTTCGTGCTGTTCCCGAAGAAGCCGGCGAAGAAGATGGCCTACATCGCAGGCCTGCCCAAACCACGGGGTTGTGTCTAACAAGCAAAGGAGACTTTCCCATGAATGACGTGCCAGTAACGTCGACCGCACCGATTCCCAACTTCGATGGCAGCGCCACGGATCGAAAATTCGCAGTCATCTGCTCGAAGGGCAATCTTGACATGGCGTACCCGGGCCTCGTGCTAGCTAACGCCGCACTCGGCGAGGGTGTGGAGGTTCACCTCTTCTTCACCTTCTGGGGTTTGGACATGATCACGAAGAAGCGAATGGCGAATCTCAAGTTCACGCCCTTAGGCAATACCGCGACGCACATGCCTCAGGGGCTGGGCGGCATCCCCGGGGTGACGGGGATGGCGACCAAGATGATGAAGAAGCAGATCGAAGGGGTCGGCGTCCCAGAAGTACCCGACTTCTTGGAGCAGATCGTGGCCTCCGGTGGTCATCTCTGGGCGTGCCGGATGTCAGCGGACATGATGCAGCTCGACGAAGACGACCTATACGACGCGGTTGAAGGAATTATCAATGCCTCTGACTTCATCGAGATGACCGAGGACGCTCAATTGCTCTTCATCTGACTCCCCCCGAGTGAGATCCGATTGGGGTTCGTTCGGCAGTCGATGAGCGAAGTGATGGAGTACGACGAGTGATGCGCGGTGACGGTACCACTCACGTCGACGATGTTGACCACCACGACGCGATAGAGCGGATGGCCGTCTGAATCTCCGAAGCTGGGACCGGTGGAGAAAATAGGAATCCCTGAGCAAGGTCGACACCCAATTCAATAAGGAGTTCTAATTCAGTCGTGGTCTCGACTCCCTCGGCCAAGACGATCATCCCGAGTTGACGACAGAGCGTCACGACCGCTGCGAGGACGTTTCGGTCCGTGACATTGGAGGTCGCCGCGTGGACAAAACTTCGATCGATTTTGATGGTCGAAGGACGTAGCCGGGCCACGTAGGCCAATGACGAATAGCCGGTTCCGAAATCATCGAGCCAGACGGCGACACCACGCTGACGAAGTCCATCGAGCGTCCTGAGGGCCACGTCGAGGTCGGCGATAGCGATGTTCTCAGTAATCTCGACGACCAATGATTCCGCGCCGAGTCCCGTTCGAGCAAGAACACCGTCGAAGAGGTCCAATAGGCCAGGGTCGTTCACCTGACGGGTTGCGAGGTTAATCCCGACCCGCCACTGTGCGCCATCGGCGCGCCAGCCGACAACAGCGGCCGACGCCTGTTCGAGAGCGACAACACCGAGCTCGAGGATCAAGTCGCTCTGCTCGGCCAGTGGTATGAACACCTCCGGTGGCACGAACCCACGAGTGGGGTGGATCCAACGCATCAATGCTTCGAACGCGACAACCTGGTGGTTCTGGAGGTCAACGACTGGCTGGAAATGCATGACGATCTGGCTCCGCGACACGGCATGGCTCAGTTCCTGACTGAGTTGGAAATGCTCTGAGGTCTCACTAGTCATCGTGGACGAGTAAACGACGATTCGTGCCCGGCCGAGTCGCTTCGCTTCGTATAGGGCGATGTCCGCACTACGAATCAGATCGTCGCAGTCGAACGAGAGCGCCGCACCGCAGCAGACGACGCCAATACTCGCGGTCTGATCGATCTGCTGGCCACCGACGTAGAACGGCCTGGTGAAAAGTTCCAGCAGCCGATTGGCCATTTCCACGGTGCCCTCGTCACTCAGGCCACTCGCCAGCAAGACGAACTCATCTCCGCCGAGACGGCTGACCGTATCGGTATCACGAGTAACGGCGCGCAATCGGTTCGCAACCGCGATCAATAGTTCATCTCCCGCCACATGACCGAGGGTATCGTTGACGCCTTTGAAGTTGTCGAGATCGAGCAAGTAGAGAACGACGTGGTTACCGTCACGGTCGGCTCGAGCGTGCGCTTGGGCCAACCGATCCCGCAACAAGGCCCTATTCGCCAAGCCTGTCAAGGAATCATGAAGAGCCAAATCGGTGAGTCGCGCTGTCAGTAGTCGCTCTTCAGTGATATCTCGAATCGACACCATCGAATACGCCTCTTCTCCGATAATGTCGCCCATCGCTGACTGCGACAACTCCGTGGTGATCACCCGACCATCGCTTCGAACGAGTCGCCTGATCGACCGCCTGGGCTTGCTGATCGAGTCGATTGATTCCTTAGACTCGGAGACGTACGTGGGCGTGTCACTGGGGTCAAACAAATCGTTCAGACGCATCCCGGTGAGTTCGAACGCGGTGTAATTGAGTAAATCGCAGAATGCTTGATTGATCTGTGCAATGTCGCCGTGTGCATCGACGACCGCCATCGCCGAAAGATTGTTGTCAAAGGCCAGACGAAAGCGATGCTCCTCAAGTGCCTGGACGTCACGTCTCGTTCTCGCAACGAGTACGCCACGCGTGAACTCAAATCGTTCACCGAGCAGCGTCGCGATCACGACAACGACGGTAAGGTTGCTCCACCCTCCCCACAACTCAGTTGGGGTGTGCGCTTGCCACAGTTCACTCGGCGCGAGCAAGATGACACCGCTGACGGCGGGACCGAGGGCGCCAACCAGTCCGTAAGACATCGCTCCGTAGACCACGGGAACTAGTAAAAGCGATATGACCACGAAACCCGGTATCCCCCACACTCCGTGGTCCTGGCCCATGTCGGTCACGAAGTGGAGCAACACCACCGCGACAACCATTACCTGGGTAGACCAAAACCGGCGGTCACCTAGTGGTGGATGGAGTAGTCCACGAATGGACGCCCGACGAGACGGCTCAAACAGCACCGTCTTGGACTCATCCCGTGCCACCTACGACCCCCGAACTAGTTCTGGCCCGACACTGACTATGTCGGCCCGGCGGACGAACGCCTTCTTCGCGAAGGCTAACAAGTCGTTTGCCACAAATACTTCGCCAACCTGAGAGGATTACTACTTGCGCAGTGAGTCGCGGCCAAGCGACGCACATGCGTTCGCGACGTACCTGAACGGGCGTCGGGCCATCGCGATGCCCGACTCGCACCGTTCGGTCGTCAACAACGCTGACCGAGCGGCGCTAACTGTGCGTCCTCACCAGGTACAAAGACCACGATGCCCGGACCGCGTCCACCTCGCCGCCTCAACTTGAGTGACGTAACGGCGAAGAACTCGAATAGCTCGCGCCCACCGATGACGATCCAACCCTGGGTGGCCGTGACGATTTCTATGGCGAGCTCGGCGGCAAACCCGTATTGGAACATGAAGCTGACCTGCGGCAGGGACCAAGTGGCGGGCCGTCCGAAGAACGTCGCGACCACGACGATACCAGTCGAGCGAGATCACGTGAGCACCGTATCGAAAAGCACGGTCGCTACGACCCCGACAACCTCGACGCCGTCGCGGACACCTGGCGTGTCACCTCGAATCTAACGAGCACCACGGGCGTCCAGAGTTCGCAAGGGGAGATCGGGCCGGCACACCGCCACAGGCGCGCTGGCGGAGCTGGACCACGATCAGCTAATAGTGTGATCCAAGCGACAGGGGTAGTTCGGGCCACAGGCGAAAGACAACATTGGTAAACATCGCGGACCGCTTCGCGGAGATTTCACCGCATGAGGAGGCTCAGTCCACCCAGCACGATGTCCCTGGCTCCCTTGTCTAAAGCTTTGGCTTGGGACCAAGTTGGCACTCACCATCTCGGCAGTGAGGTCCAAGTGGGCGTGCTTCGCCCTGCGGCGGAAGGTATGTCTCCACCGGAAGGCGCGCCGCGCCGCTCGAGGACGTGAGCGGGATTGGCGACTTCACGCATTCCCTCCGGGCAATCAGTGGTCCCACTCACGTGCAGGAGAATTACGAGATGCGGAGCGGCCGTTCCTACGATTTCGAGCACGTCGACTTCGCCGGAATCAACGCCTGCCCGAAGCACATGCACTAACGCATCGTGCTCTTCTTCGCCCGATTGGACCTCAGTCGGTAGCCGGCGGTGCCGTCCCCATCCATCGGGAACGCAAGAGATAGGCAGCGGCCTTCGGCTGACGCTGACGCGTGAAGATCCCCTTGCGGTTCCCTAGGACGCGCACCGGGCTCTGTTTGGTCGCGAAGTCGGCGAAGTTCCAGACGTGTTCGCCGATGACGAAGTCGAGCCGATCAAAGACACGGTGATAACGCTCGAGGAATTCACACTGGAACTCCTCGGTGAAGAGGGCGGGCGGATCACTGTGGAACCCCGCGACGGTGTCGGCTCCATACTCAGTTACGAACACAGGCTTATCGAATCTCTCGTGCCAGCGAAGCAGGTCACGCTCTAGTTGACCCTCGATTAGCTCCGTCTCGCCGGGATCCGTATTCCACCCGAGGTACCGATTGACGCAGATGACGTCAAACAGGTCGCCCACGAGCGACTTGTCCGGCAGTGTGTACTCAACGATGGTTGAGGGTCGGCTCGGATCAAGTGCGCGCACCGTCTCGGCGACCCGGGCGAAGTACGGACGCGACGCGGGCTCATATGTCGCGGCCTCGTTGGCGACACTCCACATCACAACGCACGGATGGTTCCCGTCTCTTGCGACCAATTCACGCAGTTGGCTCAAGTGCGTCGCGAGGAGCCCGTCACCGGCGCGATCCTGCGTGAAGACAGTTTCGTGCCGGTCCCACAGGTTGAGTCCCACCGCCGGAAGCTCGTCAATGACGCACACGCCCAACTCATCGGCCAGGTCCATCACCTCTTCGCCGTAGGGGTAGTGGGATGCTCGAAACGAATTGGCACCAATCCAGCGCAGCAGATTGAAGTCCTTCACGTTCATCACGGCATCGACGCCCTTACCGCGAACGTCAGCGTCCTCGTGCTTACCGCACCCTCGGAAGTAGAACTCCTTGCCGTTGATCCAGAAGGACTGATCAGTAACGTGGATGGTCCGCACACCCACCCGCAGCTCGTACTCATCCACGACGAGGTCCCCCGGGTCAAGCAGGACAGCGACCATGGAGTACAGATACGGCGCTCCCGGCCCCCACAGGTTGGCGTTCGGGATAATCACCGTACCGGAGTGTCCGTCGCACGTTGCGACGTCAGTGCCCGTCGCATCTCGTAGGACACCCGCACGTGTGTGTTGTGACCCCCTCCCTCAGGAGGCTTCGCCTCGCTCGTGTCCGCACCGACCGTGACGTCGTAGTGAACAACACCAGTCGTGTCGTGGACCTCAGTTGCCACCCGAATGTCGTCGATGCGATCCTGTGGCGTCGTATACGCGAGCACCGGACGATGCAGGCCCGCGCAGTTGAAGAAGTCGTGGAAGTACCGCTGGCGTCTGCGCGTCTGCTCGCTACCGAAGTCATCGAGCCGGTCGAGCATCCCCGGGGGGGAGAGTAGTCCAGTCCATTCCATTGTCAACTTTGATCGTCAGGCGGTTCTCCCGGCCACAGAGGGTATGGGGCGTGGCATCGCCCTCGAAGGGCAAGAACCCCCCTCGGTGTTGCGCGATCTGATGCCCATTGAACCACATTGTGGCGTTGTGAGTCGCACTGCCTACCTGCACGACGGTCCGAAGGCCACTCCATGAGGACGGCACGACGAACTTCCTCTCGTACCACACGGCACCAACGTGATCGCGAAGTCGTGCGTCTTGAGTGATGTCGTTGTAGCTGGCGGGCACCGACATCAGTATTGGATCCTCAAGGCTGCGAAAACTCCAGCCCTCGCGTTCACCCTCGGCGTGCCAGTCCACCTTGAAGTGCCAGACGCCTCTTAAGTCCTTGACATCGCGGGTTGACGATTCCCGGGGATAGAGCACGGTCTCCTCCTTGTCGGTGAGAACAGGCGGTGGTTCTCAGCGAAGCGCGAAGTCGGTACTGTTCGCGACACTGTGATCATGGGTGCCCGTCGCACCACGGTGGTCGGTCCGCGAATTGTGATGTGGGCCCAACAACGTGGCAAGAGGGGATACAACGCGCCAACCTCGTGCGTCGACACCGTGGATCGGCGTCCCGCATCAACCACACCCTCCTCGTGATTGCACCAACGGCCGCGCGTCGCTACGTCCTCTTCTCATTCTCCACGACGTACCGGCGAGCGAGCGCGCCGACCTGGGTCGAATAGCGCTTGGGAACCGTTGTCGCGCGAGCGTCAGGCAACTCCCCTCGAGCATCTCGGCGTCCTCGTGGCGGGGCATCCCGGCTACCTCGCTCAGGTGGCCCCAGGCTGTGCCCGCTCCGACTCATCCACCGTCGTGACTGGACACTCATCGCTCGACCTCTGACCCAATCCCGCGTCCTCGCGCCGCAGAGCCGACGTCGTCACGGCATCGAGCAGACGCACCGTGTACTCGTGTGTCGGATGCTGGAGCACGTGTTTGGTCTCGCCTCGCTCGACAACCTGCCCCTCGTTGAGGACCAGGATCTGATCGGTGATAACTCGTGCGCTGAGTAAGTCATGGGTGATGTAGAGAAGGCTGATATTGCGTTCCTCACGCAATGTGGCGAGCAGTTTCAAGATACCCGCGCGCATCGACACGTCCAGCATTGACACCGGCTCGTCGGCGACGATGAGCTCTGGTTCTGAGGCGAGGGCGCGAGCGATGACCACGCGTTGACGCTGACCGCCCGAGAGCTGGTGAGGTAGCTTTTTCGCGAACTGGGCGGTGGGAACGAGTCCCACCGCTTCGAGTAATTCGTGGGTCCTCGCCAACGCTGCGCTCCGGGACAGTCCGAGGAAGTTGATGCAGGGTCGACTGACGACATACTCAACCGTGTGCATCGGATTGAGGGCGCCGTAGGGGTCCTGGAAGACCATCTGCACGCGACGGTGGAGCGTACGAAGCTCGCGGCGGCGGATCCGCTCAATTGCCAGATCGCCGTAGTGGATCTGACCCGATGTGGGGCGATCCGTACCGAGGATCATCTTGGCCAGCGTGCTCTTGCCGCTCCCGCTCGCTCCCACCAGTCCGAGAGACGCACCGGGAGCAATCTCGAAGGACACGTCGTCGACGGCAGGGTGTGTCCCACGGGCGCCACGATGCACCAGATACGTCTTGGACACGTGTTCGACAGTAAGTGACGCCCTGGGCGACGACCCCGTGGTCTGCACCGATGCCCGCGAGTTACCCACGACTGGCTCCCTCGACCAGACCGGCGCGAACGTGACACGAGACCCGGCCGTTCCCGAGCGGTGTGAGCACGGGCTGCGTCGTCGAGCAGGGGGACGCCGCCACCGAGCACCGCGGCTCGAAGGAGCATCCGGGGATAGCCAGCGAGAGGTCGGGTGGAGTGCCCGGGATATCTTCGAGCACAACCTCGTCCGCCCGCGGATCGGCGAAACAGCGTAGTAGCGCCTCGGTGTAGGGATGATGCTCGCCGCGGGTCAGGTCGACGGTCGGCTGATCCTCGACGATGCGCCCGGCGTACATGACGAGCAACCGGTCCGCGGAGTCGAGCACGTCGCCCAGATCATGAGTGATGAGGATCGCGGTGAACCCTCGACCCTCTTGCAGGCTCTTGATCGTGGACATCACCGAACGCTGGACGATGACGTCCAGCGCCGTCGTCGGCTCGTCGAAGATCACGAGCTTGGGCTCGAGCGAGAGCGCGATCGCAATGGAGACCCGCTGGCGCATGCCGCCAGAGAGTTCGTGGGGGAACCGGCCGAGAACGCCAGCGTCGAGTCCGACGCCCTCGAGGAGCTCCGCGGCGCGCTCGCGAACCGACGCCCGATTCCAGCGCTCGCCGACTGCCGCGTGGGCTCGCAGCACATCCGCGAAGTGATGCTGAACGTCGCGCACCGGGTTGAGGGCGTTCATTCCGCTCTGCAAGACGAGTGCGAATCCGTTGCGACGATGCTGACGCAACGCCTCCTGATCGAGGGTGCTGATGTCGACACCGTCGAAGACGATTGAGCCACTCTCGATGCGCGCGGGCGGCCGCAACATCCTCGCGAGGGCGTAGGCCAGCGATGACTTCCCGCAACCGGACTCGCCCACCACCCCGACAAACTCCCCTCGCTCGAAACTCAGGTCGACGTCGCGCACCGCCCATATCCGATCGGCGCCCTGGGGCGCGTAGGCGACGTTCAGTCCCGTGACATCCAAGAGCGCCATCACCGCTCCCTCAGCCGCGGATTGGACAGTGCATCGATGCCAAAGTTGATGAAGGCGAACGATACCGCCAAGATCGCGATCGCAATCCCGGGTGCCAGGAGGAGCAGGATCTGCTTGGAGAGCAGCGCGTTGTCCTGCTCGGCCCAGTACAACAGGTTGCCCCACGCCACCGTGTTGGGGTTGCCGATGCCCAAGAACTCGAGTCCGACCGACGCGGCGAGCGCGGCACCCGCCGCCCCGAAGAAACTGGCTGCCGCCAGCGATGTCATATTCGGCAGAATCTCTCGGAAGGCCACCCGCAGCAGCCTCTCACCCGAGAGCACGGCGGCGTTGACGAAGTCGCTGGTACGAAGCGTTACGGCCTGGCTACGCATCACCTTGGCACCCGTGGGCCAGCCGGTGAGTCCGATGAAGATGATCGTGATCCATATCGACTCGCTCTGCACGTAGGTCGATACAACGATAATCAGGACCAACCCCGGCAGGATCATGTACTGGTTCGTGATGTACATCAGCGTCTCGTCAACGATGCCCGGACGGAACCCCGCGACGAGACCGACTAGGAGTGCGAGCACCGTAGCGATTGCGCCGGCGACGAAGCTCACCAACAGCGATACGCGCGTGCCGTAGACGAGTTGGGCGAAAACGTCCTGCCCGTTGCCGGTCGTCCCGAACCAGTTGACCGCGTTCGGGTTCTGATAGGGCACGAAATTGTTGGCCGTTGGCGACTGCTGGGCGATGAGTGGCGCGAAGACCGCGACAACGATAAGGGTGAAGAGGATGATGAGGCCGATGCGCGCCTTCGTGTTGCCCCAGAGCGTCGCGAGGGCGCGGCCAAGGAATCGAATGCTGGCCGGTACTTCGTGTTCTCGATGAGCACCGGGCCACTCGACCTCAGTGGTTGATCCTGGCACCGGCGTCGTCGCGTGTCCAGTCATCGCGCCTCCCTGTGGCCGCATTGTCGATGCTCGCCCCGTAACCGAATTCGCGTCATTGCGCACGCGTCCTCGGGTCGAGCCAGGTGTAAAGCAGGTCAACCGCGAAGAGCGCCACGAGCATGCTCACCGACGTGAAGAGCAAGATGCCCTGCATGAGCGGATAGTCCCGAGCGTTGATCGCCTGAATGAGTAGGCTACCGATCCCCGGTATGCCGAAGACGTCCTCGATGAGGACCGTACCCCCGATAGCCCCGCCCAGCGCTAACGCGAAGTTCGTCACGTTGGGCAAGAGCGCGTTGCGAGCAGCGTAAGACAGGGCCACCTTGCGCCCCCTCAAGCCGTTGGCCTCCGCGAAGGTCACGTAGTCCTGCCCGAAGGTGGTCACCATGTTGTTGCGCATTCCAAAGACCCACCCCGAGAGCCCGGTGATCACAAGTGCGATCCACCCCAGCACCAGGTGGTAGGACGCATCCACCATGAAGTTCCACGTCAGATGGGGAGTCACTCCGGGGTAGTAGCCGCCGACGAGGGGGAACCAGCGAAGCTTGAAGCCGAAAAAGAACAGGAGCATCAGCGCGATCCAGAAAGAGGGGAACGATGAGGTCAGCGTCGTACCAACGGTGACCAGTTGGTCGATTCGGGACTGGCGGTGCCACGCCGCATAGACGCCCAGCAGCGTCCCGAGGAAGAACGTCGCGATCGTCGTGGAACCCACCAATGCCAGCGACCACGGCGCCGCGACCTCGATCGCCCTCATCACCGACTCACCAGGAACCGAAGTGGACATACCCAGGCGAAGGCGAGCGACATTGGCCAGGTAGTCCCCATACTGAACCAGTAGTGAAGTGTGGGGAAGTCCCAACTGGATTCCAATGGCCCGCTTCATCGCGGCCGTCACGGCGACGCCCGACTGGGTCATGCGTTCGATCACTGAGTCCGCCGGGGAACCGGGCATCAGGCGGGGAAGGATGAAGTTGAAAGTGAGCGCCGCCCACAGGGTGCCAACGAACAGCGCCAACTTGCCTACGACGTTCCGCAACCTCATCCTCCCCACCTAGTGCTTCCGTTTCGTCTCTACCCGGAGCTACTTCACCGGCTTGACGTGCATCACGATCGCGAGCAGGTCATAGTTCCACGTTGCCGGCGTCGTGTACGGATTCTTCGCCGAAGGCCAGCCCACCCAGTGGCGCGTGGAGAACAAGCCCCACATGCCGCCGTAGTAGAGGTTGAGCACCGGAACCTGGTTGTACATCACGTCGGTCAGGGCGTGGATCCACGGCGTCGCTGCCGCCGTGGTACGCGCCGCCGCCAAGCCCGCGAGGTAGTGGTCCACCACCGGGCTCGAGAAGTGCTCGATGTTGCTGCTCGCCGGCGTGTTCAGGGGCACGTCAAAGGCGCTGTTCAACTGGGGGTTGTAGGTCGAGTACGCGCTTCCCGTTCCACCAAATGCGTCAATGTTGGCGTCGTAGGTCCCATTCGCGTTCCCGTTGGCCCAACCGGTGTAGTCCGTAAAGTTCGTAGTCACGTTCATGCCGAGGGCATTCAGTTCCTTGGCGATCTCCGTCGCGGCACCGTTCCAGTCGGTCCAACCCAACGGGCAATTGATATTGAAGCCCACCTGTGTGCCGGCCGAGTTCACGAGTTTGCCGTTCTGCTGGGTGTAGCCCGCCTTGGCGAAGTACGACAGTGCCAGCGAGGTGTTCTGCTGGATCAATCCCTTGTTCGGTATCGTCGGGTCGGTCCAGGCGGCCTGTCCCGGCAGCATTGCCCCTGTCTGGGGGGCGACGCCTTCAAGCCCGAAGAGCGCGGCGTTCTCTACGGCTGACCGATTGATCGCGTACGACATACCCAGGCGGAAGTCGACGTTGTTGAACGGCGCCTTGGTCAAGTTCATGAACAGTGAGATCACTCCCCCCGGCGGGAACCAGTAGACGTTGTGCTTCGGGTCTTGGCCCACGAAGGCGGTCTTCACGTTCGGGAAGTTGTCGTACGCGAAATCGTAGGCACCACTCGCGATGAGCAGCTGGTTCGCGGCCCCCGTCGACGGGCCCGCGACGAACGCGACGTTCTCTGGACGCACGCTCGACGCTTCGAACGACGACGGGACCCTCATAAAGACAGTCTTGGTCGGTGCGTAGGACTTAAGCGTGTAGGGACCCGTGCCCACGGGATGCGTGTTGGTGAACGTCGCCGGATTGCTCAGGCGCGACCAGATCGCGCTCGGAACGATCGGCACCCCGGAGATCACTTGGCGTAGCGGAACGTCCGGTGTCTTCAGCCTGAAGGTGACCTTGTTGCCGGCGTCGGACACCGACGTGACAACGGACCAAACCCCGCCGGTGTCGAGCGCGGGAAACTTCTTGAGCAGCTTGAACGTCCCCACGACGTCAGCCGGCGTGAACGCCTTGCCGTTACTCCACTTCACTCCACGCCGGATCGTGTAGGTGAGTGTCGTCGCGTTGGGCGCCGTGAAACTCGTGGCAAGCTCCGGGGCCAGGGACCCGTTCACGGGATTCAACAACTCAAGGCTGTTGTACACCAGGTTGACGCCGAGATCGCCCCCGACGAACGGGTTAAGGTTCAAGACGTTGTTCGTGTTGCCCTGGATGGTGAGCACGCCGTGCGCCGCCGTTTTGGCGTGCGGCGAACTGTCGATACCGCTAGCCCCCGCACCCGACGCGACCGCGATGGTGGGGGTCAGGGAGAGTCCCACCATCGCGGCCGCGATCCCAAGCCAGACACTGTGTGGCCTCATCTGTGTTTTCATGGTCTACCTTCTCTCTTCGACCGGACTCATCCGGCAGATAGTCGAAGCCGGGCGACGCCCGGCATGGGGATAAAGAATGTGACTGTGGCCTCCCCGCCCGTCGGCTGCACGTCGGCGAGCAGCTCTTGGTGGAGGACGTCGCTCGCGCGCAGGTGCAACCATGTCTCGGCGTCCGGCCAGTCGACACCCGCAGGCAGGACGCCAATGATGTTGGAGTGATCGACATCGACGCGCGCGAGTCGAGCGACGTACGACTTCTCCACCAGGTTGTGGAGGCGAACGCTCACCGTGCGGTCTAGGCGCGGATCACCGCTGCTCATTTCACTGTTGATCGTCCCGTTCCAGATCAGCACGTCGACGGAGCCGTCTTCGTGGCGAGTCGCGTTCGCCCCGACTAGGACCTCGGCCCCATCACCGCTGATAGCGAGGCTCAGGACGTCGTCACCCTGGGCCGAGGCGAGGTGCGTAGCCCAGAACCTCGGCTTGCGGAGATTGCCGACGCTGAGCAGGCCGAAGCCATCGTGAAAGAGCCTCGGCGGTCGTCCCAACTCCTCGAAGTGGTCGCTAATCACCCAGTAGGCGAGTGCGTCGATCCGCCCCTGAACGGCATCGTAACCATTGAGGATGAAGGGAGCACCCATCGGTGAATCGTGAATTGCACCGAAGTGCGTGCTGCCCACGCCCCATTCCGTCCACCAGATCGGGAGTCCCGCGTAACCGTAACGCGCAAGCAGCGGTCGCAGGTCGATTGGCAGGTTGCCGTAGGTGTGCGTCGACACGAAGTCGAGCGGCACTCGGTGGGCACTCGTGAAGTCGAGGAGCGATTCAATCCACTCACCGGCCGCGCTTCCGGGCCCACCAACACGAAGTCGCTCGTCGACCCCTTTGACAGCTCTTGCCGCCTCCTCGTAAAGATGCAGGTACTCGTCACGGGTACCCGTCCAGAACACCTCGAGGTTGGCCTCGTTCCACACTTCGAATCCCCATGCAGAGACCTCGTCGATCCCGTAGCGCTCGACGAGGTGGCGCGCCAGGGCAGCGACGAGATCGTGCCACTCGGTCCAGTCCTTCGGCGGAGAGATAATGCCCCGGTACGTGAAGACCGTCGCGTTGGGATCTCGGGCGAGGTCCGCCGGCATGAACGAGAGCTCCACAATCGGGCGGATTCCCATCTCGACCAAGCGGTCGTAAACGACATCGATGCCGCCGAAGTCGTACGCGAGCGAGCCACGGGTGTCTCGGCGTACGACTTCGAGGTCGTCGTGAAGGATGGCGTGAGCACGCACGAATCGCACGCCCAGCTCATCACGGGCGATCCTCAACGCCTCGGCGAACTCGCGCCCGACGTCGTGACCGTGCTCATCGATTCCTAAGCGCAGCTGCGAGAGTCTCTCCGCGCCCACCATCTCCCATACGCGCTGGAGCCTCCGGACAACCAAGGCAGCATCGATGGTCACCTCGATCGGGGCTGGCGCGCCACGATGCGTGGTCGCCACCACCGGCGCCGACCACGCTTCAATCACATCGCCGGGACTGCGCACCGCCGCTATCCGAAAGCGGTACTCGACGCCATCGTCAATGCCGGTCACCGCGAACTGCGTCACCGGAATCGCGGCGACGTCACTCCCCCCGTGACGAAGCACGGTCAGAGGGCCCTGGCCGGCGGCCATCTCGATGACGTAACCGGCGGCACCGGGCACCGCCTCCCAGCGCAGGCGGATGTGTCCGTACCCGGGCTCGGCGACCACCACCGTGGGCGCCGACAGCGTCGACAACGCAGCCTGGGCATCGGACCTCTCATAGATCCGAGACTCCCAGTCCTCTCGAGCCCTAAGCGGGTCACTCATGTCACACTCCTCGTTGCGAGATCGAATCGTTGGTACGACAGCCACAGCTACGGCGAACAACGGCGGCGGTCGGAAGTGTCACGACTTGGCGGTCCATGGTTGGATTCTCGATCCGGTTCAGCAACATCTCGACCGCTCGCTCCCCGAGCTCGCGCATCGGCTGACGCACCGTTGTAAGTGTCGGGCTCACTCGGCGACTGGACGCGATGTCGTCAAAGCCCGTCACCGCGATGTCGCCGGGAACGCGCACCCGCGCGCGGCGCAGGGTCCGCAGGCCACCGATGGCCATCTCGTCGTTGCCGAAGACCACGGCGCGAAGTTTTCGCCCCGACAGCAGTAGACGCCGCATCGCTTCAGCGCCACCCTCCTCGGTGAAGTCGCCGCAGTCGTCCGGTGCTTGCGGCGGGTTGATCCGTGCCGACGCGAGCACCTCACAGAAACCGGCGAAGCGCTCGGCCGAGTCGGGCGAACGGGACGGTCCTCCTACGAACGCGAGCTCCCGGTACCCGTGTGTCTCGACCAGGTGCGCGGCAATTTCGCGCGCGCCGGAGCGGTTGTCGACGCTCGCTCGGTCGAGGACGCGACGTCCCGGAAGGCTGGCGACGATGACCACCGGCACGATACGAGAGATCGTCGAGATTTCGCGCTCCGAGAGACTCCCCGACACGACAACCAGTCCGTCAACTTTGCCAACGATCGATCGAAGGAGATCGCGCCCCGAGGCCCCCCGCGACGCCGCGATGAGTACGGCCTCACCCGCGAGCGTCGCGGCACGCTCGGCGCCCCTGATCACCTCGTCGACGTAGAGAGGTGACTCGTCTTCGGTGGCGCCCGAACGACCCAGATCTGGAAAGATAACGCCGACGATTCCCGCACGGTTGGAGGCCAGGCTTCGCGCCGCCCCGTTCGGCACCCACCCGAGGTCACGTGCCGCGGCGAACACGCGCTCGCGCGTCGACCCCTTGCCGAAAGTGGCATCACTCATGATGCGCGACACGGTGGCCGTCGAGACACCACACCGCTGTGCTACGGCGTAAATTGTCGCCTTCCCTGACAGTGCCACCGAGCCCCCCGGAACTAGTCACACGCGCCCACTTGGTTAAGCGCTTGCGTATGTTAAGCGCTTATCTTACACAGTGACGAGTTCGTGTCAAGTCCTCTTCTCCAGAAAATCCAGCCCGCCCACACTAGAGATTTGCGAAGTCGGAACTGATACCGCTGGCATCAGACATCAGTACAGAAACCACCGGAAGCCGCACTAGAGTGTCCGTAATCCACACGGGGGCCCTAATGCAGGGGCTGAGAGGGAACTGACGCAGTTCC